>JAACTI010000456.1 GCA_009993495.1 Deltaproteobacteria bacterium
TGCAAACAAACGTGAAAAGAATAAGTTCCCAACCCTGCACGGCCAGCGTCGCGGCCTGCCGCACCAGCATGAACGTGGCGAGCAGGGTCGCCGTCACAATGCCGCCCGCAAACCAGATCAGCGGAAAACGGCGAATGCCGCGCTCGATGAGCATGTGCCAGGGCCAGCGCACACTCGCCATGTTTTCCAGCAGGGCTTGGCCCGCGTCGATCAGATAGAAGCCCACGTGAGCGCTGCGATCTTCAATACCTGTTTGCTGTGCACCGTCTGCGGCCAGTTGTACGGCCTTGTGCGCGACCTCGGCTTCCGACAGCCTGCTGTAGCGGGAGAGTGCTTCGACCGCATGGCGATAGCGATCGCGCGTCGCAAAATCCATCTTGCCGTAAACACCGGCAGGGTCAGCGTGCAATGTCTTCTCGACCAGACTTTGCGTTTCGACAAACTCCTTCCAGTCCATTGCGCTCAAGAAGCGCAGGCTGGCAATGCTGTGGCTGACGGACAGGCGGTTGGCGGCCTGGCTTTGGCTTTCTTGCTGGACCAGCAGTTCGATGGTCAAGCCCTGCTCGGCGAGCCGCTGCTCCAGCCAGCCGCGCGCAAGGTGCAGCACCGGACTTTGCCGCGACAAACGCTGGCTGAATTCCGCCACGAAAGAGCTGGACAAGGGCAGGTCCGACTTCGCCATGTCCGCCACCACGATGACGAGGTGGGACGGATTCTTCTCCGCCATGGTCTGCAAACGGTCGATCCACAGGATGGCAAGTTCGCGATCTGCCTGCGCAATGGTCAGGCGCGTGGCAACGCGCTGCAGATTCTCGATCAGCCCCAGGCGCAGCATGATGGGAATGGCCCACAACTCGCCCAGCTTGAGGGAATCCACGGTCTGGTAGGCGGCGATGAAGACGCTGAGCGGTTCGGTATCGATCTGTGCATCCACATGCGAAATCAATTCGCGCACGATGTCGTACACGCGCGGCAAACCGGACGAAGGACTGTTCAGAAGACGGGGTAATTCGCGGCTGTAGCTGCGCGGCAAATGCCGTCTGGCCAACAGGATTTGTTCTTCGATCAGATAAAAGTTATCGAGCAGCCATTCGGCGGCGGGCGTGACGCGTTGTGCGTTGTTTTTGTCGAGTGTTGAAAGATTGAAGTTGCGTAAGATGTCCTCGTTTTGGCCAAGCTTGTCCAACAGATTGTTGGATCCGCGGCGGGTGACGACCAGATGGTAATCCGCCAGCGTTCTGGCATGCCGCGCCAATTGTTCGACGCTGAACAACTCGCCGCGCAACAGCGGCTCGCCCGCATGCGGGCGGCTACGCATCAATTTTTTTATCCGGTCTTTCCAGCGAGGCAATAGTGTTTTCATATGGTTTCGAATTCTGTCGCCCGGTTTTCCGGCCCAGGCCTATCCGGATGAATCAATCCGATTGGAAGAGGCCGGAACAAACTGTGGCAATCGTAAAGTTGTATTCCTTTCTTCTCGTATAACTTGCGAAGAGAAGTTGCTTGATGGCGCGCGGCGTGCCGCATTATTGCAGTGCGAAATGGAGCGTGAAGTATCGGACGAAATCGCTTCAATCAAGTCCGGGCCGAAATCAGTAAATACAAGGCGGGTCTATTCGGGCGGCATGGAGTCTCTTCAGTGAGATTCCGCAGGGCAGGATGGGCTGTATCTTGGTGTTGAGCGGCACAAACCGAAACAAATGTGCGTT
>JAACTI010000460.1 GCA_009993495.1 Deltaproteobacteria bacterium
GCCGGGCTCTGACCCTTCTTAGGCTTCAACTTTGTTCCGCATACAGAGTCTGAAGCAGCGATGGTCCGGAGGTCGTGGGTGCAGTTACGCAGGAACGGAAGGCTTCCCGACTTTTAAAACGGGGCACATCTTTGAGGTGCCCCGTTTTTTTTTAAGACTTTGCTGCCGTCGTCTGGTTATTCTGCGCCGGTTCAGATAGAATATTCAGAAATTACGCAAGGATAACCCGCTAATCCCTGGAGTGTTATGGCTGAAAGAGAGTGGCGAGATTTTCAACTGACAACCCTGAGTGGGGTGTTCTGTTTATTATTATTGATTGTCTTTGCGGCCGAGGTGAGCGTAATGCAGTACCACGCCGGGCGCATGGAAACTCTGGGAATCTGGCGGATGGCGTTGATTGATGCCGCCACGCTGGTTCCCCTGATTGGCCTGCCTTTATGGTTTTTTATCTTCAATCCGGCCCTGCGCGATAAAATTCGCACGCAGCATTCCTATGTTTATATCCTGCTGAAACTTTACGCTAAAGTTCTTGTCTGCTTGTTTTTCATTCAGATTCTGACCATTCTCCTTTTGACCCACTATCGCACTGCGGTGAGCGACATGACCGCTTACCAAATCGATGGTTTATTGACGGCAATCCTCAGTGCGCCGCTTTTCTGGTGGATGTTGTGCCGTTTAGAGATGAACTACCGGATTGAACCTTTGGCCGATTTTATCCATGCCCCCATGACCCTCTACGGTTTACTGCTGTTTCTGATTTTTCTGGCGGATTATCTGCAAGAAATTCTGCTGCCGCACTTTGTTACCGGGTTCGATTCTTACATTTATCAGATGGTAGATCCGCTCTTCAGCGTGGTGCTGATTGCGCCGCTGTTGTTAGCCCTGGTGGTGGTGCCCTTGCGACGCATGGCCCGCAGCGAACAAATTCGCACCCAGACTCTGTATGACCAGGTTGACCAGGCAATTGTTAAAGTTGATGCGGAGGGCAAAATTCTTTCCTGTAACCGCGCCGCTGAAAAAATATTTAACTCCCAGTCACAGGCGTTAATTGGCCATTCCGCTGACCAACTGGTGGATGCCGGGCAATTGGATTTCTTGCCCATATTTCGCAATCTAGGCCAAACCCTGACGTCAAAACCTCAGGAATTTCATAACCTGACAGCAACGCAGGCCAACGGCAATACCTTGATTTTTGATCTCTCGATTATGAAGATCCCGGTTTACGGCCCTGACGAGTATCAATTGATGTTGCGCGATATCACCCGCAGCAAGGCAACGGAAGATGAGTTGGCGGCCACCGACACCATTTTTCGAGAAATATTTAATCAAACCGAAGATGCCATCCTGTTTTTTCAGCCCGGAAGTCACCGTTTACTCGATCTGAATACGACAACGGAAACCTTATTTCACTGTCGCCGCACTGATCTGCTTACGACCGGGATCAGGCCGCTGTTTTCTGGCGCAATGATGGAGAAAATCGAAAATGTTTTACAAGAAATTGAAAAAGAAGGTCAGGCTCAGGCAGAATTGCACTGTGATTTTTCAGACAACCAATTACTGGTCGTCTCCTTGCGCGGCAAAATGATTAACTTGCAGACGCGTCCAGTCCTTTTTTGTACGCTGCGCAATATCAGTGAGCGCATTCAACTGGAAAATGAAGCTAGAGAAATTCAGTCCAAGCTGATTTACACCAATAAAATGACCTCCCTGGGGATGCTGGTGAGTTGTGTGGCGCATGAAATCAATAATCCGAACAACTATGTGTTGACCAACGCCCAGATGTTAAGCGGAGTCTGGAAGGACGCCCGTTACGTTCTGGATGAATATTATGAGGAAAATGGAGATTTTCTGCTCGCCGGGATTCCTTACAGCCAGTTTAAAAATGCAGCACCGGGAATTTTTCGGGCCATGACGGATGGATCGCGACGGATTAATGCTATTATCACAGATCTCAAGCGTTTCGTGCGTCAGGATTCCGCCAGCCCCC
>JAACTI010000461.1 GCA_009993495.1 Deltaproteobacteria bacterium
GTCGCAAAAACACATCAACTGCGGTGTTGCTGCAATGGTCTCGCTGCTTCGACGTACATAAGTACGCCTCATTGCTCGACAATTGCGCGCCTTGCATTTGACGTTTTTTGCTTAGCCATCGACTTTGAGACTTTTTACGAAAAGATGATTCGTGAACCGGGAAAAATATGAGTGACCTGTCTGATATCTTCAACTTTTTCAAGGCCAACGACCAGTTTGCACGCCATTGCGGGATTGAATTGCTCAGCGCTGAGCTGGGCAGTGCGCGGGCGAAAATGCCGATTCAGCCCTGGCATCTCAATGGCGCAAAAACGGTGCACGGCGGAGCTATTTTCACTCTGGCTGATTTTGTTTTTGCGGTGGCGGTGAATTCTCACGGTCAACTGGCCATGGGGATCAATACCAATACCGCGTTTCTGAATGCCGCGACTTCCGGTATCCTTTATGCGGAGGCCACTGAAATTTCTCTGAATCCCAAACTGGCGACCTACGAAGTAAAGGTGGTCGATGAAGATGACCGGCTGATCGCCCGTTTCCAGGGCACCGCTTATCGTAAAAAGGTTGCCATTCTCCCCTAATTTCTACCGTTAAGGAGTAGCTTCATCCATGAACGCATCTGATCTGAAACGTGGCCTGGTGTTTAAATTTAACGACGCCCCCTGCACAATTATGGACATCAGCACGCAATCGCCCACTGCGCGTGGCGGCAACACCTTGGTCAAGGCCAAGTTCCGCAACCTGCTGACGGGCCAGGTACTGAATGAAACTTTTAAGTCTGGCGACCGTGTCGATGAGGCCGATTTTTCGCGGCGCAAAGGGCAATTTTTGTACGCCGATGGCGACAAGGGCGTTTTCATGGACAACGAAAGCTTTGAACAGTTTGAAGTGGGGGGAGAGCTTTACGACGACGTCAAAGGGTATTTGCTCGATGGCAGTGAACTGACTCTGGGGGTTTACAATGAGCAAGTTGTCAGCCTTGAGCCGCCGATGGTGGTTGAGCTGCTGGTAACCGAAACCGCCCCGGCGATAAAAAATGCAACCGCTCAGGCCCAGACCAAAGAAGCTGTGCTTGAAACGGGCATTACGCTTCAGGTTCCGGCGTATCTGGAATCGGGCGAACGGGTCAAGGTCGATACACGCGAGTGCCGTTTTGTGTCCCGCGCCTGAACCCTTAAAATTCTCTTTGACGCATATTCGGCGTCGGCTTGAACCCCTTAAGCCGACGTCTGCACCTGTCGCGGGCCGCCGTGCCGCCGTGGCCATGATTTTCAGCGGCGCCAACCAGGCGGAAGAGTTACTGTTTATCCGCCGTGCCGAACGAGAAAACGATCCCTGGTCGGGAGATATTGCCTTTCCGGGCGGGGGTATTGAAGCGCAGGATATTGACTGCCGAGCAGCAGCTGAGCGAGAAACTCGCGAAGAAATTGGCCTGAGCTTGACGCAAAAAGAGTATCTTGGCTACCTTGGTACTGTCGGTGGTTCAGCTCTGCCGGTCAGTGTCAGCGCGCACGTTTATCACCTGCACCAGCTTCCTCGCCTGGCCCCTAATTTTGAAGTTTTCGAAACCTTGAGTCTGCCCCTGCAGGTGCTGCGTGACCCCCAGCGCAATCGCATCCAGAGCTTCACCTATGGTGGCACCGGCCATCAACATCCGATTGTTGATCTGCACG
>JAACTI010000457.1 GCA_009993495.1 Deltaproteobacteria bacterium
ACGGAATTCGACAGCGATTCAGGCCCCAAATTTTTGCATAGGGAAATGCCACAGTATCCGATGATTGCCCGCAGACTCGGCAAAGAGGGCAGGGTAATTTTAAGGCTTACCATTGATGAGAAGGGAAATCTCATCAATATTAAGGTGATAGAAAATGCGGATTATGGATTTACAGAGGCGGCGGTGGAGGCGGTTAAGAAGTCGACTTTTTTGCCTGCAATGATTGATGGCAGACCGGTTACCACAAGGGCGGTATTGCCTATTAAATTTACATTGAGGAGGGATTGATGTTTGAGTTTTTCGTAAAAGGCGGATTTTTGATGTACCCCATAGCGTTGTGCTCTGTTATAGGGCTTACGGTGCTTATAAACAAATTTATCCAGTACCGTAACATATTGAAAAGTATAGAAATGCCTATGGAACAAGCGCTCAAGGCAAGGCCTGCCATCATAATCCCCATATTAGAGGGGATTAAAAACGGTTGTGACGAAAAAGAACTCTCCGTAATCGGTACAAGGCAGGTAAGAGAGATTGAAAAAGGATTGAGCTGGCTCGGACTCATTGCTACTATCGCACCGCTCATGGGTCTTACAGGCACAGTTACCGGAATGATGAAGGCATTCATGGTAATAGCAGTAAGCACAAGCGTAAATCCATCAATGCTTGCAGGCGGCATCTGGGAGGCGCTGATTACAACAGCAGCAGGGCTGCTTATTGCCATTCCAGTCCATATCGGACACCACTATCTCGAGAAACAGGCCGATGAGATAGCATTTGTGATGAAAGAGATAACAATGAGCCTTTATATGAGGTGTAAGGATGGAGTTTGAAAGAAAAAAATATAATCACTCGCATATGGACATCGCCCCGCTTGTCGATGTGGTGTTTCTGCTCCTGCTTTTTTTCATGCTCACATCGCATCTCATGCAGGAGCCTGCGATAAAGATAAAGCTACCTGAATCAAAGACAGCAGAGGCAAAGGATGAAAGGGTTAAAACAATTTTGATTACAAAAGATGGTGAAATTTATTTCATGGACAAAAGGGTGGATTTAAACAAGCTTCAAATGGCGATTAAAGAGGGCGTAAAAGACATTCAAATAGACTTCTTACGGATAAAGGCAGACAGGGATGCAGATGTCGGGACTCTTATAAGCGTCATAGATGAGGTGAGACTTGGAGGTGTGAGGAATTACAGTATCGTTACAGAGAAAGAAAAAACGGGAGGTTGAGAAATGTTTTTAAGGTTATTACGGATGTATTATTGGAGAATTCCGGCACTGGTTATAATAATTTCGCTATTGCCCGCAGTACCCGGATTTGGGGAAACAAAGAATGGGGATACCGCGTCATTCACCCTGAATGAGGTGATAGTAACCTCCGAGAAAATCCAGGAGTACATCAAGAATCACCCCCAGGATGTGAAGGTAGTGGAACGGGAAGAGATTATTAAACAAAATCTGCCCAATGTGGAAGAGATC
>JAACTI010000458.1 GCA_009993495.1 Deltaproteobacteria bacterium
AGCGAGCTCTTGACCTATGCCCGCTACGACTGGAAAGAATTTAGGTTAAAAATGCAGGAACATGCCGTCGCGCCCTGGCTGGAAGGGGTTCTGACAGAGCTGAGCAGAAAAATTTCAGCGCACCTTCAGCAGGCATACCTTATTGATGACCAGCTTGTCGCCAGCTTCGAACCCAAACATCTGGGGCGTGCGGTTGGCAATCTGGTACAGAATGCTGACCGCTACGGAAACGGCCTGATCAAGGTGAGCCTGGAACAGCAGGGCCAGGATCTTCTGATCCACGTCGATGACGATGGCCCCGGCATTCCTGAAGCCGATTGGAAGCGCATTTTCGAACCCTTTGCGCGTCTGGATGCCAGTCGAAACCGCGAATCGGGTGGCTACGGCCTGGGATTGGCGATAGTCAAAAGAGTGGTCGACTCCCATCGCGGAACTGTCACCGTTTCATCCTCGCCCCTGGGTGGAAGTCGCTTCACGATTTGCTGGCCCAGAAATTATGGCCGTTGAGTCCGCAGGAATCAGGGACAGGCCCAATGTGGCGCAGAAAAACTTCAGGCTTTCATAACTGACAGACGCGCGCGCCCCTGAAATTATCGGTTATTGGCTCCCCTCCCAGTGGATGACAGCCGGGGGGCTATTGAGGTTGGACATGTCTCCCTGGTTTTCTTCGATGGGGAAAGTTCTCATGGATGCCCCTGCGCCCCTGAAAACATTCACCCTCCCGAATCCAGGCCTGGATCCTCGCCCGCCTTTTTCTGACTCTGCCCCGATAAACCCACATTTTTTAGTGGACTTTCTCGCCGCAGCTGTGAAATCATTACCATTCAAATTTCCCTTTTTTGGGTTTTGGAGACATAGACATGACAAGAATATTTCAACTGACGGTTGCCGCCGTTTTTTTACTGCTTGCTCCCTTGCTGGTGCAGGCCCAAATCACTGACCTGACCCTGGCTGAAATGGAACAACTGGTCACCCAAAACCCCGACAAGGGCGGCTATAGCCTGATTGATGCCCGGCCTGAAATTAAATTTGCCGCAGGGCATATCAATTGGGCCATATCAATCCCCAAACCCGAACTTAAAGAACGCCTGGCTGAATTGCCCGCCGACAAAACATCTCAACTGGTTTTCTATTGCGGGGGCGTCAAATGTAAACTGTCAACTGAGTCGGCCGCGATTGCACAGGCCGCGGGTTATACGAATGTCTACACCTACTCTGGCGGCATACCCGAATGGCAGACGGCTGGGCACGTTCCCTGGGTTTCGGCCCAGTACATTAAAATGGTTCTTAACGACCCCGAGCGCGTTGCCCTGATCGTTGATGCACGACCGGCGCTCAAATACAATGCCGGCACCCTGCCCGGTGCGCTGAACCTGCCCTGGCCGCAATTCAGCAGCCTTCAAGGTCTGCTTCCTGCCGACAAGAATGTACAAGTGATCTTTTTTTGCGGCGGTTTTTCCTGTGATCTGTCACACAAATCTGCGCAGGCGGCAAAAAGCCTGGGTTACACCAATATTTTGACTTTTGCCGGCGGCTGGCCAGAATGGAAAAGCGCGTCAAAACGTGCCTTCGCCCTAGTTGATCCCAACAATATGGGGGCAGCTCCGCAAGCCGAAACCGCCGTGATTGAAGGCGAAATTTCCGTGGAGGAGTTTAACGCCCTGGTGAAAAATGCCTCTCCCAGGGTGGCGCTGGTCGATGTGCGTCCTGCCGCTGACTATGCCCAGGGTCATTTGCCGGGCGCGATCAATATCCCCGATGAAATGATCGGCAAAAATATCGACCAGCTCAAGGGCTATGACAAAATTGTTTTTTACTGTAACACCGGCAGTCGAGCGGCTATGGCCTACTACGAGGCCGAAGCGGCGGGTTTGAAAAATATCAGTTTATTTTTAAACAAGACCGTGAATCTGGCGGCTGACGGCAGTTATACCATCCAGTAGTTGTACGCGTTTTCGTAAAAAAATATCAGGCGCGGACAACCGGAGTTGTTCGCGCCTTTTGTCTTCAGAAACAGGGCTGTTCCCGCACGCAAATTTTAGACCTTGACCTCTCCTGCCTGCGGGACATAACATGCCCTAAATAATATATATGGTTTTAACCAGGACTAAGATTGTGGATATTTTTCCCACGGCACGACATTTATTTAATCAATTACCCCAGGCGGCCTTGCTGCTTAATCTCGATGGTCTGATTTTGGCGGTCAATACCCAGGCCTGCAATATGTTGCAGCGCAAAGAAGATGAATTGCTGGGTCTGCACGCTGATGCAGCGACGGGCTTTCGTTTTGTCGCCATTGATGGTCACCTTGACAATCTCGCCAGTGGTCGGCAAAAACGCATCAGCACCACCATTGAGCCGACAACCTCAGCTCTCCCCTGGATTGTTGAACTCATCCCCATCTATGCAGAATCGGGGCAGTGCCTCGCCTTTCTTGAATCCCTGCGCGAAGCCCCGGTCATTCACGAACTTGCAACGCGACTGCAAGACAATCAGGCGAACCTGCAAGCTGAAATGGAACGGTCACGCTCGCTGGTCAATTCTATTGCCGATGGCGTG
>JAACTI010000459.1 GCA_009993495.1 Deltaproteobacteria bacterium
GAAACGTCGCGCTTCCTCCACATTAATGCGTTTAGCCTGCAACAATTCCTGCAGGGCCTGATCCATGAGTTGCATGCCCTCTTTGCGTCCAGTTTGAATTACCGAGGGCAACTGGAAGGTTTTGCCTTCGCGAATCAGATTGGATGACGCCGAGTTCACCCGCAAAATTTCCAGCGCCGCACAGCGTTTGCCATCGACGGTGCGCAGCAACTGCTGCGCAACAACTCCCCGCAGTGACTCGGCGAGCATGGTACGGATTTGTTCCTGCTGGTTGGTGGGAAAGACATTGATTAAACGATCAACAGTTTTAGCCGCGCTGCTGGTGTGCAGGGTACCAAAAACCAGGTGCCCCGTTTCAGCGGCCGTCACCGCCAGTTCAATCGTTTCCAGATCACGCATTTCACCCACCAGAATAATATCGGGATCTTCACGCAATGCAGCCTTAAGAGCCGAGGCAAAACTGCGGGTATGCAAGCCGACCTCACGCTGATTGATTAAACTTTTACGGCTGTTGTGGACAAACTCGACGGGGTCTTCAACGGTGAGAATATGTTCGCTGCGGTGACGATTAATATGATCAATCATCGCCGCCAGGGTGGTCGATTTCCCACTGCCGGTCGGCCCGGTGACCAGAATCAGCCCCTTTTTAAATTCGGTTAAATCAAGCACCGTTTGGGGTAAGCCCAGCTGCTCTACGCTTAAAATTTCCGCCGGGATAATGCGAAAAACCGCGCTGATACCAAGGCGGCCCATGAAAATATTGGCGCGGAAACGCGCCTTCAGCTCTGCGACTTCGTAAGCAAAATCCAGATCACAGCGGTCTTCAAATTCGCTGCGCTGGGCGTCACTCATAATTTCGAAAAGTAATTGTTTGTATTGTTCGTGGTTCAGCACCTGATTCATCGCCGGCTTAAGCTGGCCAGAAACTCGCATCAGGGGGGGATTCCCCGGAGAAAGGTGCAGGTCAGAGCCACCCTGTTGCTGTAAAACCTGGAAAAGCCGATCAATCTTCGCCATAACGCCATCCCATCTTTCTTATCTATCGAAATTTCACACAAACTCTCGTACCCGATAACACAGAATGCCACATCCCGCAGCGGCAAAAAGCTGAAGGATCCCTGAAGTTTCTGCAAACGGAAAAAGCGGCGCTGATTTTCAGTCGCCACGGCGGATATCAATAGCCATCATCGTCACGTTTTGACTGATTTTCAAAGCGGGTAAATTCGCCCCGGAAGGTCAAGTGCACCGTGCCGATGGGTCCGTTACGCTGCTTGCCGATAATTATTTCGGCATCTTTATCATGGTTCTTTTCGCAGGTTTTTTCGCGACTTTTACAGTCTTCACAATACACCGTATCTCGGTAAACAAACATAATTATGTCGGCATCTTGCTCAATGGCACCCGATTCACGCAAATCGGCCATCATGGGACGTTTGTCGGTGCGGCTTTCCAGGGATCGATTCAACTGCGACAGGGCCAGA
>JAACTI010000465.1 GCA_009993495.1 Deltaproteobacteria bacterium
TGATGACGACCGTGAGGTTTTTCTCCGGGTGCTTTAGTACAAAAGGAAATCTCAATCGACAGCGATCCCCAGCTGCCGGATTTTTTCGGCTAATTCAATTCGTGCATCTTCTTCCCCATGCACCAGGCGCACATGCTGCGGCTTGTATCGCATTCTTTTCACGAAGTTCACCAGGTTCTGCTGGTCGGCATGAGCCGAGAAACCGCTGATATTGTGGATGCGGGCGCGGATATCGATTTTCTGACCGTCGAGAAAGACATAGCCTCCTTGCGGGCCATATGTCTGGATATCGCGTCCCGGGGTGCCGGCGGCCTGATAGCCGCAGAAGAGCACGTCGGTGCGGGGATCTTTGAGCAGATTTTTGAGATAATTGACGATGCGACCGCCGCTGCACATGCCGCCGGCAGCGATGACCACGCAGGGCCGGGCTTTGCGCTTGAGATATTCGACGGTTTGCTGGTGGTCTTGATGGCTGTCGATGGTGGTCAGTTGCTCAAAACTTAAGGGGTGGCGACCGCTGCGGAGTTTTTTTTGCGCCTCGGCATCCCAGAAGCTGCGCAGTTTGCGGTAAAGACTGGTGAGGCGGCTGGCCAGTGGGGAGTCGACGATGATTTCAAGATCTTCCCAGGGGAGGCCGGCTGCGGCGAAGCGTTTGCGGTTGCCATGGATGATCTCTTCAATTTCGTAGATGAGCTCCTGGGTGCGGCCAATGGAAAAGGCCGGCACCAGAATGGTTCCCCGGTCGGCGAGGGCCTGTTCGATGATGCGACGCAGCTTGTCGCGGCGCTGTCGGCGCCCTTCATGCAGGCGGTCGCCGTAGGTACTCTCCAGAACCAGCAAGTCGGCGCGCCAGGGTGATTTGGGGGCGGGAAGGAGCGGGGCATAGGGGGCGCCGAGGTCGCCAGAAAAGATCACGCGCTGTCTGCCGTTGGTCGTTTCGGCATCGCATTCAATGAAGGCCGAGCCGAGGATGTGCCCGGCGGGCTGCAGGCGAATTTTTAGTTTTGACTTGCCCGCCAGGCTCTGCCACTGGCCGTAGGCGAGTGGATGCAGCAGCAGCTTGATTTTGCGCAGGAGTTGATCGATCAGCGGCTGCCGACGGGTGAGGCCGAGCCGGATGGCGTCTTCGAGAATTTCGGGGAGCAGCAGCGCTGAAGGTTGACTGCAGTAGATCGGCGCGTTGAAGCCAGCGGCGATCAGGTAAGGCAGGCGCCCGCAGTGATCAATGTGAACATGGCTGAGAACCAGGGCGCGTAAGTGTGCTATGGCAAAGTCGATTTCGGGGGCGATGGTCCCTTCCCCCTGAAACAGTCCACAGTCGATAAGGAGCCCGCTGTTGTCGGCAAGGCGCAGTTCGTGGCAGGATCCGGTGACGGTGTAGCGACCGCCGTGATGGAGAATGGGTATTCGATTCATAACAGACCCCCGAGTGTGTGATGAAGGTGACAAATGTTTTGTTTT
>JAACTI010000466.1 GCA_009993495.1 Deltaproteobacteria bacterium
AAATCTGCTCTCGCCAAGCTCCATCAGGATATGGAGGCCATCAACCGGCTGACCAAGCCGTCCTACTTCAATGTAATTGAGCAGATGGAGCGCACGCTGGAACCCATCCGTCGTCAGCAGTTGGAAATCAGTCGCGCCCTCGAAATGTCTGGAGTAGTGGCCCGGATACAAGAGATAGCAGGTGCAAATCAACACTGGCAGGAGTTGATAAAGCAGACCACCGCGACTAGCCATATTGCCGAGAGCCTTGCGGCGACACATCAGTCATGGCTTGAGCGTATCAAACCCATCCAGCACGATTTCTCACATTTTTCACAGCTTCAAGCATCCGCCAAGCTGGCTCTGTGTGATACTTCTCTGCGGCTTGCCGCCACGGAACGGCTCATGGCAGGCATCGATTTCGAGGCGATAAGGAGTCGCTTTCAAATTGAGATGCCAGTTATCTCGGGGCTGGAGAGCTCAATAGCCTATGTGTCAGCCTCGTATGGGAGTTTGGCCGAGTCACTGCGGGAGATCTCGGACATCACGCGGCTACCTGCCTTTGTTTTGCCTGGGGCCACCCGTGAGATCTACACCACCAGCTTCGCGCTCGAGACCCTTTGCCCCTGGGATGAACGGGATGAGGAAGATGCCGAAACGGAAATTCAGCTTGTCGCTGAGGCGGAGCTGGAAACATCGGGCTGCATCGCTCTCCTGCAGCAGGTCGACCCAGGGCTCGCTCGGCCGTACATCGGCGCTCGGGATGCCCTGTATGGTAACAATGCCGACCGGGCAAGGCACATTCTGAGCTCGCTCAGGGAGCTATGGAACCATCTGCTCAGACGATTGGCACCCGACGATTCCGTTGCCGCATGGATTCCGGGGATTGCCAATCAGAAGGACCTGTTACATGAAGGCAAGCCAACCCGTCGAGCCAGGGTGCTATATGTCTGTCGGGAGCTGAACAACGATCCGCTGACCGACTTCTTGATGCACGACACTCGGGCACTGGTGAAGCTGATCGAGTTGTTTAACCGGGTTCACGAATTGGAGACTAAGCTGACCGATGAACAGCTTAGGGCTATTGTCCTTAAGACCGAATCGTGGCTGATGTACATATTGCAAATCGCGGCGGGGAATTCCCGCAGATAATGATCATATAAACAGGAGACGACCATGCCAAAGAAACCAGGATCACATCATGTAGTGCCCAACGCCAATGGCGGCTGGGACGTCAAGAAAGACGAAGCGACCCGAAGCAGCGGCCACTTCGACAAGAAGCAGGATGCCGTCGATGCCGGGCGCAAGATCAGCCAGAACCAAGGCACCGAATTCTACATTCACGGCAAGGACGGGAAGATCCAGAACAAGGACAGCCACGGGA
Organism: Deltaproteobacteria bacterium; assembly: GCA_009993495.1. Lineage (GTDB taxonomy): Bacteria > Desulfobacterota > Desulfuromonadia > Desulfuromonadales > Geopsychrobacteraceae > Geopsychrobacter. Next base: position 1,364 of record JAACTI010000466.1, read on the forward strand.
ATGATCCGTATCCGCCGAAGGGGTGATGCCCGGGCCAATTCGATTCCCGTTTTGGGAATCGAACCGGCGTCCGAAAACCTGATTCGAAGTTGTTGCGGCTCGACGCCAGGTATCCAGTTTTACTGCAAACCCGTCACCCTCGTCCGATGCCGGGAAATCAGGGGAGAAAATCGTTTCTCTGGTCGGGTCGGCGGGAAGTGCTTGTGCGAAAAGACTTCGGCGTTTATTATCAAGGAGTTACGAGGAGTGCGGGCTTTGAGAC
>JAACTI010000187.1 GCA_009993495.1 Deltaproteobacteria bacterium
GATGAACGCCAAGCCCTTAATTTTACTTTCGTCGACAAAACCCCAGAAGCGGCTGTCGAAAGAATAGTCGCGGTTGTCACCCATAACAAAGTACTGCCCTTGTGGCACCTTGAACGGGCCGGTAAAATCACGCGGGCTGGCGGTGGCGGGAACAATTTGATTATCGCTGTGAATTTCCTGCGGAATTTTGTAAAGCTCCCCATTGACAAAAACCTGCTTGGCACGAACTTCAATGGTGTCACCAGGTTCCCCGATGACCCGCTTGATAAAATCACGGCGATTGAAGTACGACTTATCGGCATCCTGCGGGAATTCAAACACAATCACATCGCCGCGCTGGGGATGGCGTAAGGCCACAAAAGATTCATCCATAAAGGGCACATGGGTGCCGTAAATGAATTTATTGACCAGGAGATGATCGCCGATCAACAGGGTGTCGAGCATGGAACCCGAGGGAATTTTAAAAGCCTGAAACAGAAAGGTGCGGATAATCAAAGCGAGAACAACCGCAACAATCAGGGCTTCAGACCACTCACGGTACCAGGGCTTGCGTTGGGCTGAAACCGGGCGTTTTTTTCTGAAAATAGGCATTTTTCTAATCTTTCACTTTAAGGATTGCCAGAAATGCGTCCTGAGGCAGTTCGATGCTGCCGACCTGCTTCATGCGCTTTTTGCCTTCTTTCTGTTTTTCAAGCAGCTTGCGTTTGCGGGTGATATCACCGCCGTAACATTTGGCGGTTACATCTTTGCGCAGAGCCTTAACCGTTTGGCGTGAAATGACCTTGGTCCCAATCGCCGCCTGGATGGCAACTTCGTATTGCTGACGTGGAATATATTCTTTCATTTTCGACACCAGTTCACGCCCGCGATACTGTGATTTGTCGCGATGAACGATGAGGGAAAGGGCATCGACCACATCGCCGTTGATCAGAACATTCAAGCGCACCAGATCACTGACGCGATAATCGAGGGGCTCATAATCGTAAGACGCATAACCGCGCGTAATCGATTTAAGGCGATCAAAAAAATCCATGACAATTTCATTGAGAGGCAGTTCATAGGTAATCATCACCCGATTGGCGGTTAAATATTTAATTTCACGTTGCACCCCGCGCTTTTCGATACACAGGGTTAAAACCGCACCCACATACTCATTCGGGACGTGAATCGAAGCCAACACAAAGGGCTCGCTGATCGATTCAATCAGCTGGGTCGGGGGCAGCATATTGGCACTTTGCACGGAAATTTCTTCGCCTTTGACCGTACGAACCTGATAAACAACCGTAGGCGCGGTGGTAATCAGGTCGACAGCGAATTCGCGTTCGAGACGTTCCTGAATAATTTCCATGTGCAGCAAGCCTAAAAACCCGCAACGGAAACCAAAGCCCAGGGCCATGGATGTTTCCGGGTCAAAGGTAAAGGACGCATCATTCAGGCGCAGCTTTTCCAGGGCGTCGCGCAGATTATCGTAATCGGCCGAATCAATGGGATAAAGCCCCGAGAAAACCATCGGTTTAACTTCTTTAAAACCTGCCAGTGCTTGGCTGGCGCCCTGATGTAAATGGGTGATGGTATCGCCGATTTTGGCGTCTTCGACTACCTTGATATTGGCAATGACAAACCCGACCTCGCCCGCTGCCAGTTCGGACAATTCAACCGGGTGCGGCGTAAAAGCACCAACTTTTTGCACCTCATAGCTGCCGCCGGTCATCATGAGTTTGATTTTATCGCCCTTGCGCACAATGCCATCAATCACCCGCACCTGCACGATGACACCCTGATAGGAATCGTACCAGGAATCGAAGGTCAAGGCTTTCAGGGCTGCGTTTCGATCGCCTTTGGGGGCCGGCACGCGCTGAACAATGGCTTCCAGCAGATCATCGATGCCGAGACCCGCCTTGGCACTGGTTAAAATGGAATCGGCGGTATCAATACCAATAATATCTTCGATTTCCTGTTTGGCCTTGGCGACATCGGCACTGGGCAGGTCGATTTTATTCAAAACCGGAATAATTTCCAGATCGTGATCAAGGGCCATATACACATTGGCCAGAGTCTGGGCTTCCACACCCTGCGCCGCGTCAACCACCAGCAAAGCGCCCTCACAGGCCGAAAGGGAGCGACTGACCTCGTAAGAAAAATCGACATGTCCAGGGGTATCAATCAAATTGAGCAGATAGGTCTGGCCATCTTTGGCTTTATAGGGAATGCGCACCGCCTGGGATTTGATCGTAATCCCACGTTCTTTTTCAAGATCCATCTTGTCGAGAAATTGATCACTTCTCTCGCGGACACTCAAGGCACCCGTCACTTCGAGCAGACGATCAGCCAGGGTCGATTTGCCGTGATCAATATGGGCAATAATAGAAAAATTTCGAATAAGATGTTGATTCATGCAGATGGTTTCATTCAGATCTGAAATTGAGTAAAGGAAAAACAACCGCCAATATTAAACGCGAAGGGACGCGATTGTAAAGCATGAAAAATAAGTGTGTAATGGCAGTATGTTAGGTTACAGAAGAACCTGAGAAAAATGCTGAATTGACAGGGCGCGTCGGGCATCGGCTTCGGGAAAATCGTCCCCGGCAGCCAGGCACGACTGTTCCTGCAGCGATGGAATTTTTGTCTGCACTAAATCACGCAGATAGCTGGTCTCCAGATGAGGGGCATTCAGACAGGCGATCAGTTCACCTTGAGGGGCGAGCAGGCTTGGAATTTTGTCGATCAGTTTCGGCCAATGGTTTTCGGCCGTGAAATTTTTCCCCTGACTGTGGGGCGGGTCACAGATAATCAGATCAAAGGGACCTAATTGGCGTAACCGACTGAAACTGCGGAAAATTTCTACATTTAAAAAGGAAACACAACGCAAATCCAGCTGGTTATGTTGATGATTCAAGCGGCCCAGTTCCAGAGCACTACGGTTCATATCAACGTTGACCACCTGGGTGGCTCCTCCGGTGAGAGCCGCAACCGAAAAACTGCACGAGTAAGCAAATAGGTTCAGAACTTTCTTGCCCTGCGCGCTTTGACGCACCAACGCCCGGCCTCTGGCCATATCGATGAAAAACCCGATATTCTGACCATGGGTCAAACGCAATTGATAGCTCAGCCCGGCCTCAAAAGCCAGGGGCGATTGCGGCAAGGTTCCAACCAGAGCCCTGGGGGCCGCGGTCGGCAGATCGCGGCGTTGAACACCAATGCAGCGACATTGAGGGAATTCCTCTACAAGTATCGCCCCCAACTGGTGCAACCAGTCATCATCACGCGCCGCAAACAGGGTAATCCAGATCAATTCACCGTAGCTGTCAATCAGCAAATCCTGATAGCCGGGAAAACAGCGTCCCCGACCGTGGAACAAACGTCGGGCCTGGTTATCAACGGGTAAATGTTGCCGGATTTCCGTGAGAATCTGTTGCATAGAAGGAATCAGGAATGAAGAATTCAGCTCTGACCAAGAGCGCGGTGGTTACCGGCAACACGATTGGCTGCTGAATTTTGACGCGCATTCCTTCTGCGACGGCGCGGGGTCTGGTTCGCTCCAACCTTTTCGCACTTCGGGGATTTGACAGCAGCTTTAGCCGCCGCTGTCTTGCCAGCAGGGATTTTGCCGGTCGGTGTTTCATGAGTGCCCTGCCCTTTCGAGGCATAATTGAAGTCGGGTAGCTGGCAGCGCTCAATCTGCGTCCCCAGAGTCCGTTCAATGGCTTTCACCATCAGTTGATCTTCAGTACCAATCAGGGTAAAGGCCGCTCCGCTGCGCGCGGCACGTCCGGTGCGGCCGATGCGGTGAATATAGGCTTCAGGCGTGTCGGGAATGTCAAAATTAACCACGTGGGAAATCTGGCTGACATCAATGCCACGCGCCGCAATATCCGTCGCCACCAGAATCTGATAGCTCCCGTTGCGAAAACCGTTTAAAGCCTCCTGGCGCCGGGCCTGAGACAGGTTTCCCTGCAAAGAAGCTGCCTGGTAGCCAACCCGCCCCAGTTTTTCACCCAGACGCTTGGCGCGGTGTTTGGTGCGGGTAAAAACCAGAACGGATTCGGTTGTGGTTTGTTTCAACAGGTGCAACAACAAGTCAGTTTTCAGATGCTGGGCCACGGGATAAAGGGCATGACTCACGGTTGCCGAGGGGGCGATGCGGTCAACCTGGATGGTTTGGGGGGTGTGGAGCACTTCAGCGGCGAGTTTGAGAATCTCTTTGGGCATGGTCGCCGAAAAAAGCAGCGTCTGCCGTTGTTGCGGCAGTTTCTGCACAATTTTGCGGATGCCGGGCAAAAAGCCCATATCAAACATCCGGTCAGCTTCGTCAAGGACGAGCATTTCGATTTGACTCAAATCAATGGTTTTCTGGTTTAAATGATCGAGCAGTCGACCGGGACAGGCAACCAGAATATCTACGCCGCGCTTCAATGTACGAATTTGCGGCACGATACTGACGCCACCGTAAATTGTCATACTGCGCAGCTGAGTGTGTCGCGCCAGCAGATTGATGGTTTCATGGATCTGCTCGGCCAGTTCCCGTGTCGGAGCGACAATCAAAGCTCGCACTCGATGGGGTGTGCCATTCATTAAACGTTGCAACAGGGGCAATACAAAGGCAGCCGTTTTTCCGGTGCCGGTTTGGGCCAAGCCCATCAGGTCATGCCCCTGCAAAGCAACGGGAATCGCCCGCGCCTGAATCGGGGTGGGGGTAGTAAATCCAGCGGCTTTGATCCCTGCGTTAATTTCTGGTTTCAAGTTAAAATGTTCGAACTGCATATATTTTTTCTATTCCTTGGTTATTGTCTTCGCACGAAGACCAGACGACAATAAAAAAGCCCGCGGCAGAATACCGGGGCTCAAAATGTGTCATTTTTTTATTTCCGGGTGGTGCAGTGCGGGAAAATAGCATCATTGAGCTGTCTTTGTCAAACAGCATTCGCCAGCACCAGCTGGGATTAAGGCTTAAATGCTTTTAGTTGAAGCTCTTTTATGACCGTCAACCCAGCCCATCTTGCAAGGCGGTCTGGCATGCGGCATCCCGCTGCTTGCCCCGCGCGGAGAAGCTTTCATGGTGGCGGCACCAGTACAAAGTTGCCAAAATGCGTCTTCTTGAGAAATTCCTGTTGCGCAGTTGCTATGTCTTTCAGCGCAAACGTTTTTGCAACCAGAGGACGTATTTCACCCTTTTCAATGTAGCTGATGAGGTTTGGAAAGATCGGTTCGTCCCAGGCTGTGCAACCAATCAGCGTCAAGTCCTTGAGATAAAAATCGCGCATATCGATGGTGGTGATAGGCCCGGCAATCGCGCCAGACGACGCATACCGGCCACCACGAGCTATCAGCTTCAACAGCTTGCCGACCTGCTTACCGGCGACATTGTCGATAACAACATCCACGGAGGAGTTCTCAATTTCAGTAGACAAATCGTGGCCCCGGGCAATCACCTGGTCGACCCCCAGGCCCCTGACAGAATCCAGCTTAGGTTCGCCAGCTACGGCGATAACATAGGCACCACGGCGCTTGGCCAGTTGGACAACCGCTGATCCGACTCCGCCCGACGCCCCGGTAACCAACACGCGGTCAGCACGGTTAACGCCTGCTCGATGCAACATGTTTTCAGCCGTTCCATAAGCACAGGGGATTGTCGCGAGTTCCACGTCACTCCAGTCGCTTTGGATTTCAAATGCCTCGCTGGCCGGTACGGTCACGTACTGAGCGAATGCTCCGTCAAAATCCGATGCCATCCAGAGATTATCCAGAGAATCAAAACCATTAACGCGCATACAGGCCCTGACAAGAACCCGCTTCCCAATATCCGGCCCTTTCGTACCCTGCCCCCAGGCGACGACTTCACCACAACAGTCTGTCCCCTGAATGAACGGAAACGGTGTTGATTCGTTCCAGCCACCGTCCTCAATCCCTGGCTCATCGTTCGTTTCAGATAATTGCTCAGTGCCACCTTGAACCGATGAGGAATACCAGCCAAGCCGTGTATTGATTTCCGTGTTATTGACCCCGGCTGCTAAGACCCTTAGCAAAACCTCGCCCGGCCCCGGTTCCGGAATTGGGACATCGCAGTAGTTGAGCTTCTCATAACCGCCGTTGCCAGTGGTCACCACCGCTTTCATCGTCGGTTGGTGGCCGCGAACCTTGAAACGCTCGGGATCGAATGGTCGCAGGTAAGTTAAATCGGGCATACGTCCTCCAAAATAATGAGAAAATCTACCTGACCCTAGTACCCTGTAACGCATAGGATTTCGTAAGATTGCGCAGAGATTTTTCGTGTCAGTAAGGCATGATGATCGCTGCCTAGCCATAGCTAATTATAAAGTTTATAGCTTTTATTCCTACTTTCAAATTCATAGTTGCCTCGATGATTACTCGTTGTGCTCCTGTTGTTTTTCTATAACAAAGTAACTGGGCTTTTCGTCGGAGTTTTCACGCAAGCCGAACGGTTCATGATAACCGGCGGCGACTTGAGTTTGCGTGACCCACCGAACTATTCAAAATTATTGCAGAAGTATTTTCCGTCCGCGTTGATTGCATTGTTAGTGCGCTTCTGCTACCATGTACCGTAATTCAGTACATAATTGGAGGTTTGCATATGAACACAGTCAGCGTTAATAAATTTCGTGACAATTTAAAAAACTTTGTAGAACAGGTTGCCCATGAGCACCTGCCGCTGAAAGTGACCCGCCGAAGTGGCGGAGACTTTGTTGTTATCAGCGCTGAGGACTGGGGCCGAGAACAAGAAACTCTTTATGTTCTTCAAAATTCCCGCCTCATGATGCAAATTGCTGATTCTTCAAAAACCCATGTAACACGTTCTGGTTACACACCAACGGATGGAGAAACGAATGAGATCCTTGGTGTTTGAGGGTAACACTTGGGTTGTCTATGAAACCCTGAGAACAAAAGATAAACATTTACATAAAGCGCTGTGCTCAATTTTGAAAGAAATGCTCCGGGGCGACCCTTCTGCCGGCACAGGTAAACCCGAAGCGCTTCTGCATAACCTGTCGGGATTTTGGTCACGGCGATTGAGCCAAAAAGACAGACTCATTTATAAGTTCGATGACAACTCCAT
>JAACTI010000188.1 GCA_009993495.1 Deltaproteobacteria bacterium
TGGGCAGGTTCACTCCTTTGGTGATCATCGTATTGCCATGAGCATGGCGGTTGCGGCCCTGGCGAGTGAGTCGCAAATCCGCATCGAAGATACCGCCTGCACGGCAACCTCGTTTCCCAATTTCTGGGAATTGTTACAGCAGGTCGGGAGGCGCTAGGAGTCGGTGAAAAAATTAATTATAGCTATTGATGGCCCTTCAGGCGCGGGCAAAAGCACCCTGAGCAAAAGACTCGCTGCCGCCTTGGGATATGTCAATATCGATACTGGGGCCATGTATCGTGCGGTGGCACTGATGGCGGGTCGTCAGCAAATTCCTCTCGATGATGCTGAGGCGCTTGCCCGCTTGTGTCACACGATGAAACTTGAGTTCCGGCGTGATGCCCAAGCTGAGACCGAGGCTGTCCTGGTTAATGGCGAGGATGTCAGTCTGGCAATTCGTGCGCCGGAGGTGAGCCTGCAAACATCAAAGGTGGCGGCTTGTCCGGCGGTGCGTAAAGAGTTGGTGTGCCTGCAACAACGATTGGGGCAGGGGGGGGGAGTGGTTCTTGAAGGTCGCGATATTGGCACCGTGGTTTTTCCCCAGGCGGAAGTGAAGTTTTTTCTGACCGCCAGTGCGGCTGAACGGGGTCGGCGGCGCTGGGCCGAACTGCAGGCCCGCGGGGTTGATGTCGATCTGCCGCAGACGATTGCCGAAGTCGAGGCCCGCGATGTTGCTGACAGCAATCGCTTGCATGCGCCTTTGAAACGCGCTGCCGACGCTATAAATATCGATTCCGACGGGCAGAGTATTGAAGAGGTTCTGGCCCTGATGCAGCGGGGCGTTCAATGCGCGCTCGGGGGCAAAGGTCAGTTAAGCTGATGGAAATTCTACTCGCCAAAAGTGCCGGCTTCTGTTTCGGGGTCAAACGTGCCACTCAGATGGCCTTTGACGCTGTCAACCACTACTCGTCTTTACAATCTCTCGGCCCGCTGATTCATTCGCCTCAGATGGTTAAAAAGCTTGAAGACCACGGAATTCGGGTCTGCCATCAGGTGGAAGATGCCGACGGTGATGCCCTGATCGTCCGCTCTCATGGCGTGACCGCAACCGAAATGACCGCGTTGCATGCTTCCGGCAAGGCGGTGGTTGATGCCACCTGCCCCTTTGTGACCCGGGCGCAGAAGCACGCGGCTGAACTGAGCCGCGATGCCGGGTTGCTGGTGATCGTCGGCGAAGCGCATCATCCGGAAGTAAAGGGCATACTTTCTTACGCGACCGGTGATGTCCAGGTGGTGGCTAACGTCGAGCAGGCGCGGAAACTGCCCCAGTGTCGCAAAATGGGGATTATTGCCCAGACCACCCAGTCGCTGGACAACTTTCGTGAGATTGTCGGGGTGTGTCTGGAAAAGACCCGCGATCTGAAAATCTACAATACCATCTGCGATGCCACCAGCGTGCGCCAGGAAGAAGCCGTCGCGATTGCCCGTCAGGTTGAGCTGATGCTGGTGGTGGGTGGCTATAACAGTGCGAACACCAGGCGGCTGGCCGAGCTTTGCCGCGAACAGGGCACCACAACCCATCATCTTGAAACGGCGGCTGAGATTGACCCCGCATGGTTTGCCGGAATCGATCGTGTCGGACTGACGGCGGGCGCCTCAACCCCGCAGTTTCTGATCGATGAAATCATCACCCGTCTGCGAGCACTTTAACGCTTTTTCAGTCTGCTTTCATTCTGCAGCAATAACTAACCTGCTGAAAAATATTGCTTTGTTTTTCAAAATAGCTGTGATATTGTGCGCGTCTCGCAAGAGCCTGCCGTCGCAAGGCGTCGGGAAATACGTAAGGGGGTTTTATCCCAATGGTTGAAGGAAAAGAAATGTTGGACGAAGAAATGGACCTTGAGTCCGGAGAAGAGAGTTTCGAGGATCTGCTTAACGAGTATGAGCAGGGTGGCCTTGAGCTCAAGCGTAACGATGTCGTATCTGGTACCGTGGTTCAGGTGAATCCGGACTCGGTGGTGATCGATGTTGGTTACAAGTCGGAAGGCGTTATCCCGCTGCGTGAATTTGCCAACGAAAAAGGTGAAATCAACGTCAAGGTCGGTGATGTCTACGATGTTCTGTTTGGTGGCGGCGAAAGCGACAGTGGTATGATCAATCTGTCCAAAGAAAAAGCCGACCGGCAGAAAATCTGGAACGGGCTCGAAGAAGGAGCCGAGGTCGAAGGACGCATTGTCACCCGCATCAAGGGTGGACTGTCGGTCGACATCGGGGTCAATGCTTTTCTGCCAGGTTCGCAGGTTGATCTGCGCCCGGTACGTAACCTTGACAAGGTGATTGGCGAAACCTTCCGTTTCAAAATTATCAAGCTCAACAAGCGGCGTGGCAATATTGTGCTGTCGCGGCGGGTTCTGCTGGAAAAAGAGCGCGAAAGCCTGCGTAGCGGCACCCTGGAAAACCTGCTTGAAGATCAGGTGGTCGAGGGTGTAGTCAAGAACCTCACCGATTATGGTGCGTTCATTGATTTGGGCGGGATTGACGGCCTGCTGCATATTACCGATATGTCCTGGGGACGGGTTAAGCATCCATCCGATATCCTTGCCGTTGGTGACAAAATCAATGTCAAAATTCTCAAGTTTGACCGCGAAAAAGAACGCGTGTCCTTGGGTCTCAAGCAGATTGCACCCGATCCCTGGCTGGATGTGCAGTCCAAATATCCGGTTGAAACCAAGGTCACCGGCAAGGTTGTCAGTCTCACCGATTACGGTGCATTTATCGAGCTGGAAGAAGGCGTTGAAGGCTTGATCCATGTTTCGGAAATGAGCTGGACCAAGCGCATTAAGCATCCGAACAAAATTTTGAATATCGGCGATGATGTCGAATCGGTGGTTCTGGCCTTAGATACGGACAACCGCCGGATTTCCCTTGGCCTCAAACAGGTCGAACCTAACCCCTGGGAAGTGATTGGCGAGAAATTCCCGATTGGCACCATTATCGAAGGCCAGGTCAAGAACATCACGGACTTTGGCGTTTTTGTCGGCGTTGATGAAGGCATTGACGGCCTGGTGCATATTTCCGATCTGTCCTGGACCAAGCGCATCAAGCATCCGTCAGAAGCCTTCAAAAAGGGTGACGTCGTCAAGGCCGTGGTGCTGAATATCGATCGTGAAAATGAGCGCTTCTCTCTCGGGCTCAAACAGTTGAGCGACGATCCTTGGGAATCCGTACCCAAACGCTATGCGCCGGGTACCATTATTAAGGGCGCTGTGACCTCGGTGACCGACTTCGGGGTGTTTGTCGAACTCGAAGAAGGCATTGAAGGCTTGATCCATGTGTCTGAGCTGAGCAAGGAAAAAATCGACGAAGCCAAAGATTTTGCCAAGCCTGGCGATATTCTTGAAGCTGCGGTATTGCAGGTTGATACGGTTGAGCGCAAAATTGCGCTGTCGATTAAAAATATTGATGCCCAGAAAGAAAAAGCACAAGTCAGTGAGTTCCTTGGGGCGCAAAAGAGCGCAACCTCGAACCTCGGTGATCTGCTCCAGGGTGTCAAGGGTCGCAACGAAAACTGATTTATTCTGTCGTTTTAAATGCTGGGGCCCTGCGTGTTCTTCGCAGGGTCCCCTTTTTTGGACAAAATTTGATGAAAAAACGCCCAATTTTATTGGCGACTCTGACGATTACGCTGCTTTTTTCCGTGTTTTTGCTGCTGGTATTTGTACTGGGACCGGCGGGTTCAACTTCTGATTTGATGTCGGTTTCGGATAAAATTGGTGTTATCGATATGACTGGTCCAATCACGTCTGCTCAGGAACTGACCGACGATTTGATCTCCTTTGGTGACAACCAATCGATCAAAGCCGTCATTCTGCGCATAGATTCGCCCGGCGGTGCGGTAGGGCCCTCGCAGGAAATTTATCAGGAAGTTCTCAGGCTGCAGAAAAAGAAGCCTGTCATCGTGTCCATGGGCTCGGTTGCCGCTTCGGGGGGTTACTATATTGCTGCCGCCGCCGGACGTTTGTTTGCAAATCCTGGAACTATTACTGGCAGTATCGGCGTGATTATGACCTTTCCCAACTATGAAGAGCTCATGCAAAAGGTAGGGGTCGCAACGGTTGTGGTAAAATCGGGGCGCTTCAAAGATATGGGTTCGGCGACCCGATCTTTTACCGAAGATGAGCGCAAATTACTGCAATCAATGATTGATGATGTGCATGCCCAATTTGTTGAAGCGGTCAGTCTGGGACGTGAACTCCCTGCCGCTGAGGTTGTAAAAATTGCCGACGGTCGAATTTTCAGTGGCCGTCAAGCACTCGCCCTGGGCTTGATTGATGAGCTCGGTGGTTTTCAGGATGCCTTGCGTTATGCCGCCGACCTGACCGGTTTAGGCGACGACCCTCACCTGGTCTACCCGGAGGCAAAGCGGCAGGGGTTGCTTGAAAGAATTATCAATATGACTCTCGGCGATCTTTTGCCGACCATGAGCCGCGCTGGACAAACCGGCCCGCAGTATCTGTGGCCCGGTGTCGTTGGTCTGTAAGCTGACGGGTTAAAATTCCCCCAAAGACGATTTTAAACGTTTTATAATGACTGTGCGCGGCACAGCTTGCTGCTGGAGAAGACATTGACCAAGAGCGAACTGATTGAAAAACTGTCGGAGGAGAATAGCTACCTCAACAAACGCGATGCTGAATCGGTCGTCAACCTGATTTTTAATAACATCACGGATGCTTTGTCCCAGGGTGACCGGGTTGAAATCCGCGGTTTTGGCTCTTTTTCGGTGCGTGAACGCGAGGCCCGTGAAGCACGTAATCCCAAGAGCGGCGAAATTGTGCAGATTCCCGATCGCAAAACACCCTTTTTTAAAACCGGCAAGGAATTACGTGAACGTGTTGATCGTGAGAACTAAGTGTTGTAACCGGCATAAACGACAAAAAGCCCAGACCTTCCGGTCGGGGCTTTTTGTGGTTTATGACAACTGCCGAAGACAGTGGTTCTGAAATCTGGCGGTCTACTCATCACTGCGAAGCGCGTTATTAACGACGTTTCCGATGGCTTTCAACCGACCCGGAACCCGCAGAAAAACCCGGGTTACTAATTGGTGCAGTTATCACTCTGCTCCAGGATGCCGTTTGACAACCACAGGTCGACCTGTTAGTAAACCTGATCGGCGGAGACTTCTTCAGGCTTCCTGCTCAAAGGCAGGCTTGCTCACCAAAGGCTCACGCGTCGATGTTGGAAAACGAAATGTTGGTCAAGAGTCGTTGCCGCGACGTACATCCCAGAGATTTCAAAGACGTTGAACTTGTCAAGATGTTAGCATCGGCTTATTTTTTGTCAAGAAAAAAAATAACTGCTTTCAACCCACGTGGACATGAGCCGAAATTTGCCCCCTTTATTCACTGCGCAGCCCGATGCGCGGCAACTTTTTCGCGTGCAGGTTCCGCCCGCGGCTGTCGGCCAGCGCCTGGATCAGTACCTCAGCCAAGCGGTTCCCGGATTGTCGCGCACCCGTGCGCGAAAAATTGTCGACCTTGGCGGCGTGCACCTGAATGGTCGTCGTGTCCGTACCTGTTCTCAATCCCTGCCTGTTGGGGCCAGCATCGAGATCTATACCGATGGTTTTCCCCTGGAGCCTTTTCGCCTGACAGAAAGCCATATTCTTTATCGTGATTCCTTTCTGTTGGTTTTGAATAAACCCGCGGGAATTGAAACCCAGCCGACACCGGCGCGCTACAAGGGGACAATTTATGAGGCGTTGCTCTTTCTCCTCGGAAGGGGTGGCGGCACGCGTAAGCCAGAAGTAGGTATGGTGCAGCGCCTCGATCGTGGCACCTCCGGGTTGATGGTTTTCTCCCTGCATCCAAAGGCCCATGGCGGGTTAAGCCGGATTTTTCTGGAGCATAAGGTGAAAAAACGCTACTTTGCCCTGGTTGCCAGCCCCCCCTCGCCACCGGCGGGTGAAATTCGGTCTTTGCTGGCGCGCAAGCATAAAACCAATAAAATGGTTTCGGTCGAACGTGGGGGAAAATTAGCGATAACGCGTTACCAGACACAAAATTCCGCCGCCAGCGGCGCACTGTTGGAGATTGAACTTCTGACCGGACGTTCGCATCAGATTCGTGCTCACCTGTCGGAAGCGGGATCCCCCTTATTGGGCGACAGCTTTTATGGTGGCGCAGTGCAGCATCTTGGGCTTGAATTGACGCGCCCGATGCTGCACGCTTTTTCCCTGGAGTTCACCCATCCGGTTACGCAGGAATTCCTGAATTTTACCCTGCCCTTAACCGATGACATGGAGCAATTAAGGTTACGTATGTTTGCGAACGGTGCCACCCTAAAAAAAAACTGTGAAAGGAAAATATGCTGACGTTTCCACAGATTGACCCGGTCATCGTCCAGATAGGCCCTTTGGCCCTGCGCTGGTATGGGCTCATGTACCTCGGTGGTTTTTTGTTCGGTTCTTTCTGGATCGGCAAGCTGGCCCCGGGGCGTGGGCTCAATTTAAGCAAAGACCGGCTGTCTGATTTGGTTTTTTATGTGGTGCTTGGTGTCATTCTGGGGGGGCGGCTGGGTTATGTGTTCTTTTACAACCTGGCTTTTTTTATTGGACATCCGCTGAAAATATTCGCCGTCTGGGAGGGCGGCATGAGTTTCCATGGCGGTCTGCTTGGAGTTGTGGTGGCCACTCTGCTCTTTTGTCAGCGCAAAAAATTTGCGGTTTTGCCCATGGCCGACTTGCTGGCGGCGGCCGCTCCCATTGGGCTTGGACTGGGGCGCATCGGCAATTTTATCAATGGGGAACTCTGGGGGCGGACCACTGATGTCCCCTGGGGTATGGTTTTTCCCCTTGCCGGACGCTTGCCCCGCCATCCGAGCCAGCTCTATGAGATGTTTTTAGAGGGGCTGGTGCTGTTTGTGGTGATCTGGCAGCTACACAAGCACAAGACGGCATCTGGAGTGCCTTTTTTTAGTTTTTTTCTGCTTTACGGCGTTTTTCGTTTTACCGTTGAATTTGTCCGCGAACCCGATATCCAACTGGGCTACCTCTGGGGG
>JAACTI010000189.1 GCA_009993495.1 Deltaproteobacteria bacterium
TACGTCCAAGCATGCTGGAGTGATCGCCTTGTTCAACAAGGAATTTGTTCACACGGGGAGAATTGCGGTGGAGTATTCCCGGACCTTACAGCGACTTTTCGACGCCCGCCAGGAATCCGACTACAAGGAGTTCGTGGAAAATACGAAGGACGAAGCACGGAAATTTTTCGACATGGCCGAAGCGTTTTTAGCCGAAATTGAACGATTTTCCGCTGCTGTTGGATGATCCAAGTTTGACACCCGCTCTGTGCACCAACTCCATAGCCTCAATCATCGAAATTGCAAAACCTGTCTCTGTCTTGACCTGCCCGAAACAGGCGGATAAACTGCCGCGCAGCCCGCTTCTCAACCCTTATCCCCTTCAACGAGGTCAGTATGTCGAACATTGCCGCAAAAGTAAAAAACTGCATTGAAAGCGCCTCCTGGATCCGCCGCATGTTTGAAGAAGGCGCGGCACTGCGCAAGCAATACGGCGATGAGTGCGTCTTCGACTTTACCCTGGGCAACCCGACCATGGAACCCCCGGCGGAACTGAAAGCCGAGCTGAAACGCCTGGCCAACGAACCGGTCGCCGGCATGCATCGTTACATGAACAACGCTGGCTACGACGAAACCCGCGCTGCCGTGGCTGAAGTCATCGCCGAAGGTTGCAACCAACCGGTGACTGCCGCACACATTGTCATGTCCTGCGGGGCGGGGGCGGCCATGAACGTGGTGCTGAAGACTCTGCTCAACCCAGGCGATGAAGTAATTATTCTTGCGCCCTTCTTTGTCGAATACAAATTTTATATTGATAATCAAGGCGGGGTCGCCGTGGTCGTACCGACCCTGGCCAATTTCCAGCCCAACGTGCAAGCCATCGAAGCCGCGGTGACCCCGCGCACCCGCGCCCTGATTCTCAATTCACCGAACAACCCCACCGGGGTGATTTACCCGCGTGAAACCCTGCTGCAAATCGGCGAGCTGCTCAAAAAAGTTGAACAGAAAAGCGGCCAATCCATTACGGTCATCTCCGATGAACCCTATGCCCGCATCAGCTTTGAAGAACCCGTCACCAACATTTTCGACTGTGTCGACAACGCGGTAATTGTGACTTCCCACTCCAAAGATCTGGCCCTGCCCGGTGAGCGCATCGGCTACCTCGCGGCCAATCCGGCCATGCCCGAAGTCGATCTGTTCATGCAGGGGGCCATTTTCTGCAACCGGGTGCTGGGCTTCGTCAATGCACCGGCATTGATGCAGCGTCTGGTCACCCGCTTGCAGCGCGCCAGTGTCGATATCAATCTCTATCGCAAGAAACGTGACCGCCTGTATACGCATCTTACCAACCTCGGGTTTGCGATGGTCAAACCGGGTGGCGGCTTCTACCTGTTTCCCCAATCTCCTCTGGCCGATGAGATGGAATTTATTCGCCTGGCCCAAAAATATTTTATTCTCCTGGTGCCCGGTTCGGGCTTTGGCGCCCCCGGCTTTTTCCGCATTGCCTACTGTGTCGACGATGCCATGATCGAGCGCAGCCTGCCGGCCTGGGATAAACTGGCTGCAGACCCGCAACTGAAGGGCGTACTGAAGACTTGAAGCCAGAATCGCTAAACGTAAGCGGGAAAGCCACTTGCACTGCTGCGACATCGGGCTATAAATGGAAGGTGGAAAAACTTTAAAGACGCGAGACGCCGATGACTGCGGCTGTTCAATACCCACCTTCTGCTTATAATGCTTTCGTTCCCTCGTCTGGCCTGCGCCGGATTGAGGAGAGCGTTTCTGCCCCCTTTGCGCAACAGCAACCGAGGCAGAAGCAAGGAGCAGACGAACAAATTATCGATGCCGAATGGCAGCCGATTCATGAGCCAATTTTCTATCCCGGCCCAACTCTCGAAGCAACTCCGACGAAACTTTTCTTCACCACAGAAGAACAACCCACCCCTCCCCCCTCGGCTTCTGCGGTTGCTGCCCGTTATCAACAGATAGGCTCAGACGTAACCACAAAAAAAAGCCCCACAAATGGCCGACAGCTAGATTTTTTTATTTAAAGATATGTAACCATACAGCAAGCAGAGTCCGTTCCATGGATGGATTTATGCGGCCCGTGGAATGGCTGTCTCGAACTCTGTTTTTACGGAGCTGAACAGCTTACGGGGATGTTTACCTTTGCGCTGCTATCAATCCCCAGTCGCGCGAAAATCTACCACCTGCAACTGAACCGAATCCTGACCGCGAAAACTGTTGATATCGGGCCGAAAGAGCAGATCGACGGAACCGGACAGCTGCGCAATGCGCTCCGCCATTCCAAAGGCGATGCACGCATGAGTCGTTCCGGCCGCACGCACACTGAAACGCAGATGTTTCTGACCGACAATCTGAGGCCGCAGAATTTCAAGGCGGCGCGCAACAAAAGCGGGTTGCGGATTGCCGATACCAAAGGGAGCCAGTTCCGCCAGTTGCCTGACCACCGGCAAAGACAATTCGTCCAGCGTCACCTCGCCATCATGCTCAAGCAGCGGTAACAGATCCTCCGGGCTCAGGCTGGCGGCCGCAACCTGTTCGAAATCCCGGCGGAAGCCGTCGAGGTTTTCCGCCGGAAGGGACAACCCCGCAGCCGCGGCGTGCCCGCCGAAGCTTTTCAGATTCGCTGCCGCCTGCTGTAAAGCTTCAAAGAGGTGAAAGCCGCGAATCGAGCGCGCCGAGCCTTTGCCCACCCCATCTTCCAGGGCAATCATCACCGTCGGGCGGTGATAGCGTTCCACCAGCCGACTGGCAACAATTCCGATGACACCGGCATGCCAACCCTCGGACGCCAGCACCAGGCTGAAGTCCCCGCCCTGCCCAGATTCGACGGCGGCTATGGCCTGATTCAACGTTTGTTCTTCTATCTGCTGGCGCTCACGATTGCAGCAGTCGAGATGGCTGGCCAGTTCATGGAGAGAGCCGTCCCCTTCACCCAACAGCAACTGCACTCCCAGGGCGGCGTCTTCGAGGCGGCCAGCGGCGTTTAGGCGCGGGGCGAGACGGAAACCGACCGTACCACAACTCACCTTGCTGACCGCGGCAACTTTTTTCAGCGCCACAATTCCAGGACGCTGACTCTGGTCGAGCAATTGCAACCCATAACGCACCAGCACCCGATTGATACCACCTAGGGGCACCATGTCGGCGATGGTGCCCAAAGCCACCAGATCAAGGCTTTGACGCAGATCCGGCTCGGGGCGTTGGGCAAACCACCCCGATTCACGCAGTTGACGCCGCAAGCCCAGCAGCAGAAAAAAGGCCACGCCGACTCCGGCCAAATCGGGCCAAGGAAACTGATTCCCCGCCAGATGCGGGTTGACCAGGGCCAGGCACTCCGGCAGAGTCGCTGGGGGCTGATGGTGATCGGTAATAATCAGATCAAGCCCCAGCTCCTTGGCCATTTGCGCTTCAGCCAGGGCCGACACCCCACAATCGACGGTCAGAACCAGCCGACAACCACTGGCAGCCGCCCGCCTGAGGGCATCGCCTGACAAGCCATAGCCATCCTGCATCCGCAGGGGGATATGATATTCGACTTCGGCTCCGAAAAGGCGCAGGGATTCAACCAGCAAGGCCGTGCCACTGATCCCATCCACATCATAATCGCCATGCACCCCAATTTTTTCGCCCTTGCGCACGGCAGCGTCCAGACGCTGCACGGCCGGAATCAGATCGGGCAGCAAAGCGGGGTCGGGCAGAGAGTTCAAACGTGCCGACAAAAAATCTTGCGCCGCAGCAGCATCGGTCAAACCTCGCCTCACCAGCACCGAAGCAATCAGCGGCAGACAAGGTAAAGCCTGGGAAAGTTGGGTGATCCGTCCCCGGTCAAAAAAACGTTCTTGCCAACGCTTGCTGACGGCGGTCATGGGGTAAACTCGAAAATCGGCGGGGACTTAAGCACCGGCAAGTATTCAATCCGCCCCAGCCAATCGTCCAGACGACCATCGAAAAACAGGCGTTCAAGGGGCTTTCCAGGCGCTTCACTCCAGAAATTATGCGCGAGATTGACCGGCATACGCACCCCTTCGCCCAAGTTGACCTGGTAGGGGTAGTTGTCAATAAAGGCGTTCTGTTCAATGCGATAATTGCGGGGTTCAGCCGAAATGAACAGCCCTTTACGATTATTTTGAATCAGATTATGGCGAATTTGGGGCGAACCGTAATGAAAGCGGATGGCGGTGTCATTGTCTTCAAAGAGAGTCTCTTCGACGCGCAGGTCGGTATCGTGGAAGCGAACGCCCACCACATTGCGGCGAAACACCGAATAACGGATATCAACCTGCGTCTCACGGGCATGCACCGCGCTGTCGGCCTGTTGAAAAACACAATATTCAAAGCGACTTGCGCGTGCAGCTTCCAAATTAACTCCTCCCCAGCTGCCGGGGTCGGCAGTAGGGTTTTCAGCCCGGAACAAGATGGGCTGCTGGCGCGTGCCAAGGGCCAGCAGACGACCGCGGACAATCAGCTCACTGCCAATAAAATAGGGATGTTCCTGATAAAGATCCTGCCCCACCAAGGGCGGGGCAAAAATTACCTGAGTCCCCGGCGCGATGGTTAATTCGGCATCTTCATCGATAATCACATCCCCGGCCAATCGCACCACCCCCTGCCAATAAAGGGAGCCCGTCAAGACTTGGGATGACGGCGGAAAAGAGGCAGCGCAGCCGCTCAAAACACAGAGCATGAACAAGGGGAAAAGAGCCGACCGCGAAAAGCGGGCGGCACACAAACGAGAAAAAGCGGGCAGACGGGAAAAACCGCCTGACCGCTTTTTAGGTGAAGATCTAGTTGGCACCAGGCGAAGGATGCGTCTTGATAAAGTCGAGTTCGGCGCGCACCTGCTCGGCACCACCACCGGAAGGATTGATCGTCAGATAGCGCTCCCAGGTCTTTTGGGCCTTGGCAAAATCCTGCAAATCATAGCGATAAACAATGCCCAGATTAAACAAGCTTTGCGCGTGGCCGGGATCAATTTTGTTGGCCTGCTCAAAATTGTTCACCGCCTTATCAAACCAGCCAAGGGTGCGGAACATTACGCCCTGATCGGTCAGCACATTGGGATCATTGGCATCGATGGCTAAAGCCTTGTCGTAGGCTTCAATCGACTTCATCGGCTGACTGGCGTCAAAATAGGCATTGCCCAGCTGCACCCAGGCATTACGATTACCCGGTTCTTTAGCGACAATCCCTTCCAGCATCGTCAACTGCTGACTGGCGTTGACCGCCGGCGCCGCAGCGACGGGTGCCCCACTGGAGGAAACCGCCGAATCTTTGCGCGCATTGGTAAAAATGACCCACACCAGTACCCCGACGACCAAGGCGATTACCGCAAATAAAATGGTTTCTTTTTTCATGGCACTTGCTCCCGCTGGCTCTTTATTTTTGTGCTTTACGTTCTTGCCAGAAGATCAGAATCGGGCTGGCGACGAAAATTGAAGAATAGGTTCCTATGAGCACGCCAACCAGCATGGCAAAGGCAAAGTTGTGAATAACCCCCCCGCCAAGGACAAACAGCGCCAGTACCACCAGCAAAGTCGTTCCTGAAGTCAAAATGGTGCGCGACAGGGTTTCATTGATACTGTGATTGACAATAAAGCCGAAGTTTTCCTTATTGTAGCGCCCCATGTTTTCACGTATACGGTCATAAACGATGATTGTATCATTTAACGAGTAACCAATAATCGCCAGAAAAGCGGCAATAATCGGCAAGTCAATCTCCTTGCCAAACAAACTGAAGGCCCCGAGGGTAATCAGCACGTCATGCAGCAACGCCACAACCGCTCCGATCGCGAAACGAAATTCGAAACGCCAGGAGATATAAATCAGGATACCCAGCATCGCATAAAATAGCGCTTTTAATCCTTTGTTACGGAGGTCTTTGCCCACCTGAGGGCCAACCATCTCCGTGCGCCGAACTTCAACTTTGTCCGCCCCATAAACCTTCACCAGGTGGCCCTCAACCTCACGTGACAGACCCTGAAGTTCGTCGGACGATTTTTCCATGCGAATCAAAAACTCATTACTTTCTTCGCCGAACTTTTGCACCACCAGGCTGCCGACGCTCAGATCTTCGAGGGCTTTTTTGATGTCAGCGGCATTGGTCGGGGCGGTAAAGCGCACCTGAACCAGGGTGCCACCGGCAAAGTCAATACCATAATTCGGACCACCTTTCACCAGCAACGAACCCATGCCAACGATGATCAGCACCAGAGAAAAAATCAGTGCAATACGGCGCATACTGACAAAATCGATCTGAGTATCCGGTTTAATAATCTGCATTCCCAGAACCTCTCTTTAAATGCTGAGACGCCGAATTTGCCGACGGTTCAGAAAAAAGTCAAAAACAACCCGCGAAACAAAAATCGCAGTAAACAAGGAACAGACAATCCCGATGGACAGGGTGACAGCAAACCCCTTAACCGGGCCGGTACCAAACTGAAAAAGCACCAGGGCCGCCAGCAGGGTGGTCAGGTTGGCATCCATGATCGTCAAAAAGGCCTTGCCATAACCAAGGTCCAGGGCAATTTTGGGGGCCTTGCCCAGGCGAAGTTCTTCGCGGATGCGCTCAAAAATGAGCACGTTGGCGTCAACCGCCATCCCAATAGTGAGAACAATTCCGGCAATCCCCGGCAGGGTCAGGGTTGCACCGAGCAGGGCCAGCAACGCACTGATGAAGAAGATATTCAACACCAGCGCCAGCACGGCCACCAGGCCCGAGAGTTGGTAATAAACAATCATTGCGCCAATGACCAGCAGGCTGCCGACAACCACCGAATAAATCCCCTGGCGGATGGAATCATTGCCCAAGGAGGGCCCAACCGTGCGGTTTTCGAGAATTTTAACCGGTGCAGGCAAAGACCCGGCCCGCAGCACAATCGCCAGATCTGTGGCTTCCTGAGAGGTAAAGGCCCCCGACACCTGAGCGCTGCCCCCGGAAATGCGCTCGCGAATGACCGGCGCTGAATAAACCGTATCGTCCAGCACAATCGCCATGCGCTTCCCAACA
>JAACTI010000472.1:0-234 GCA_009993495.1 Deltaproteobacteria bacterium
CGGAGGCCCACTTCAAGACGCTGAAATATCAGCCAGAGTTCCCCAAACGGTTCCAAACCATCATTGAGGCGCGCACCTTCTGCCGTCGCTTCTTCGCCTGGTATAATGAAGACCATCATCACGCAGGCATCGGCCTGATGACGCCCGACCAGATCCACTTCGGACAGGCCAGCGCAATCCACGCCGCCCGCCAAACTGCCTTGGATGCGGCGTTCCTCAGCACACCGGAGCGGT
>JAACTI010000472.1:300-712 GCA_009993495.1 Deltaproteobacteria bacterium
AGCGGTTCGTCCGCCAGCGCCCCAAACCACCCCAAATCCCGACTGCCGTCTGGATCAACCCACCCAAGAAAACGGAGCAAACACAAGCCTAAACTCAAGAACCAACTGTCTCAAAGTCGTTGACACGTTCCGAATACTGGTCGTGCGGCGACTGTGCTGCGCAATAGGTTACGATGACCGCCGCCTGCCCAGACCGACGGCCGTCTGGATCAGCGCGTCGGAAACCTCGAGCAGTTTGGTGGACTGCGGGATCAGTTCCGCGAGCGGCAGGCCACAATGGCCGTTGCCCATCGCTTCGGTGAGGGCATAGGAAATACCGGCGCGCACACGGATCATGGCAGTCTTTTCGATCCCGAGTTTCTCGGCAATGAGATCCGCCGTTCGGAACCCGATGCCGCGAATGTCCCGCGCC
>JAACTI010000472.1:718-1463 GCA_009993495.1 Deltaproteobacteria bacterium
TAGGGATCTTCCTTCACCACGGCGATAGATTCCTTGCCGTAGGTCCTGAAGATCTTGACCGCGTATCCCGGGCTGATCCCCTGGGCCTGCAGGAAAATCATCACGTCCCGGATTTCCCGCTGATCTTCCCAGGATTTTGTGATCATAGCGATCCGCTTTTCACCGATTCCTTCCACCTCGGATAAGCGACCGCTTTCATTTTCGATCACCCTAAGCGTCTTTTCTCCGAAACGCTCCACGATCCTTTCGGCCATCACGGGACCGATTCCCTTGATCATTCCCGAACCCAGGTATTTGCGAATCCCATAAACCGTGGCCGGTGTCTCAGTTCTCGATTCGGTCACCCGGAACTGCTCTCCGTATTTGGGATGGTGGACCCATCTTCCCTTCATTTGAAGAATTTCGCCGGGAATCGCCGATGTCAGCGTTCCGACCACGGTCACCAGATCTCGTTTCCCTGAAACCTTGATCCGAGCGATAGTAAACCCGTTTTCGGCATTAGCATAGGTGACCCGTTCGATCTGTCCCGAAAGTTCGGCAATCTCCATGCTAATCGGATTTTCTCTTCCAGTGGGGGATTCGGATGGTCCCTGACGGATCATCCGGAGGAAAATAACTCTTGATATCGATTACCGGTGAACCGTCGAATGCATCGATGGCATCGACCCGGATGACGGTGTCTTCGACGGCAATGATTTTGCATCGGGCAAGTGCGATCAGATTTGGTCTCATGGGAGAGTGGGTG
>JAACTI010000190.1 GCA_009993495.1 Deltaproteobacteria bacterium
TTCAAGCAGTTCGGGATATTTACCGAAGAAATGTTCACGCACATAGGCCCCATTGCTCAGGGTGAAGCGCTGCATTTCGCCATCGACCACTTCATCCATGCGCTGCACCAGCTTGCCGCTTTGGTCTTCGGCCAGCAGCCGATCCCAGTCATCGCCCCAAATGACCTTGATCACGTTCCAGCCGGCACCACGGAAGTCGGCTTCGAGTTCCTGGATAATTTTGCCATTACCACGCACCGGACCGTCGAGGCGCTGCAGATTGCAGTTAATGACAAAGATCAGGTTATCGAGCTTTTCGCGCGCCGCCAGACTGATGGCTCCCAGAGATTCGGGTTCATCCATTTCGCCATCGCCCAGCATTGCCCAGACCTTGCGGCCACTTTTGTCCCGCAGACCGCGATCGACCAGATAATGGTTGAAACGCGCCTGATAAATAGCCGAAATGGCCGTCAGCCCCATGGAAACCGTGGGAAATTCCCAGAAATCGGGCATCAGAAAAGGATGTGGATAGGAAGAAAGCCCGCCCTTGGCGGGGCGCAGTTCACGCCGGAAGCCGTTGAGATCGTCCTCGGTCAGGCGACCTTCCAGGAAGGCGCGCGCATAAACCCCTGGGGAAGCATGGCCTTGGAAATAGACCATATCCCCCAGAAATTCATGGGTGCGCCCGCGCCAGAAGTGATTGAACCCCACTTCCCACAGGGTCGCGGTTGAGGCAAAGGTTGAAATATGGCCCCCGATGCCGGGCGACTCCTGATTGGCGCGCACCACCATCGCCATGGCATTCCAGCGGATAATCGACTTGATGCGCCGCTCCAGCTCCCGATCTCCCGGGTAAAGGGGTTGCTGATTGCGCGGAATGGTATTGATATAGGGCGTATTGGCGGTAAAGGGGACGCTCACCCCCTGTTCCTGGGCACGCACCTGCAACAGGCGCAACAGTTGCTGAACCCGCTCAGGGCCGGTGCTCTGTAGCACATAATCGAGGGATTCGCGCCACTCGCGGTTTTCAATTTCGATCAGAGAACTCTTTTCGGGTGCTGTCATGGTACCCCCAGACTGTGTTTACAGTGAAACCAGAAGGTTAACGATCATCCCAAACAAAAACCCCAGTGGTCATCATTGTCCGCCCGCCGGTGCAGTGTCAAGCCGGGCTGCGAGCAGTGATTTTTTTACATATTGGGACTCTTTTCCCTCTTTTAGGTTTACAAGCAGCAGAACTGGTTTAGTATTGGAGCTCAAGTCCTGGGTGATGAGATGATAGGGAACCAAGGAACCCGGAAGGAAAAACATTAAATGGAAGGCTTCATCCTCCTCTGGCTTGTCTGCGGCGCGGCAGCGGCATCCATGGCGAAAACCAAGGGGCGCAAGCCGCTGATTTGGGTGATCA
Organism: Deltaproteobacteria bacterium; assembly: GCA_009993495.1. Taxonomy (GTDB): domain Bacteria; phylum Desulfobacterota; class Desulfuromonadia; order Desulfuromonadales; family Geopsychrobacteraceae; genus Geopsychrobacter. The sequence goes on from JAACTI010000190.1 coordinate 1,388, forward strand.
TCGGGCTGCTGATCGGTCCTTTTGCGCTGCTGATGCTCGGGATGCTCAAGGCGACTGCCAAGGGTGACCACGACTACGACTCATGACAAAGGGCACGCCAGCGGACTAAAATTTTTTCAACGGGGCCGGGTGAAAACCTCCGTCAGATATACGTTCGTACCATCGATGCCGGATTTCAGGACAAATAAAAGCAATCATGCTGAAATTTTTACGCATTTTAACAAGAGTCGATGGCCGCTTACGCCAGCTGGCGCTCATTGGTGCCTTGTTAGGGTTCATGGCTCCGGGAGCACTGGCCGCGCCGCAAAAATCAGTGCTCCTGCTGAATTCCTACAATCCCGGCCTCAGTTGGACCGACGACATTACCAGGGGAGTACGGGAAACCCTGCAAGCACCGGGACAGGAGGTCAATCTCCAGGTCGAATACCTCGACAGCAAACGTCACCCGGAAAAAGAATATCTCGCACAGTATGTCGACCAGTTTTTCAGCTATAAGTTGAAGCAAAGCCAGTTCGACCTGCTGATGGTTTCTGATAACGATGCCTTCAACTTTGCCCTGCGTCATCGCCAGGGGCTTTTGGTCGGCAAGCCGATTGTTTTTTGTGGCGTCAACGGCTTTGAGGCGCAGCAAATTGAAGGGCTGACCGACATCACCGGTGTCGCCGAAACCGCTGAATTAAAAGATAATATTGACCTGATCAGGAAATTACATCCCTCTACCCGCGAACTGGTTATTATCGGTTCAACCCAAGATGCCACCGGACAGCGCAACCATGCCGCTTTCACCCAGCTTGAGAAACACTACCCGCAGCTGAAGTTTACCTACCTGAACGATCTGGTCATGGAAGATCTGCTGCCCCAACTGGCAACCCTGCATCCAGGTCAGGTGGCGTTCACCTCCTTGACGATAAAAGACCGCCAGGGGCGTTTCTACGGTTTTGCCGAAGCCACGCGCCGCCTGCGCGCGGTTTTGCACGTCCCCCTTTACGGCGCTTGGGATTTTTTTCTTGGCCACGGCATTGTCGGCGGCAAACTGATCAATGGTCGGGTACAGGGCATTGAGGCGGCCAAACTGGCCCTGGCGATTTTAAACGGCCAAAAAGCCGGCGACCTGCCGGTGGTCAGCAGCCTTGGCACCCAGTATATGTTTGACAACCGCGAGCTGAAACGCTTTGGGATTAAGGCGAATCGGCTTCCGCAGCCCAACACTATGGTACACGGCGATATTTCGGTTTACGCGGTTGACAAACATCTCTTCTGGTCAACCCTGGGGTTTGTTGTGCTGCTGGCACTGCTGGCTCTTTTCCTCGCCCACCAGATCAGCCTGCGCCGCAGCTCGGAACGTAGCTTACGGGCCAGTCGCGCACGCTTTCGCGATATCGTCATCAGCATGGGTGACTGGATCTGGGAAATTGATTCAAGCGGAGCTTACGTTTATTGTTCGGAAAAGGTCTTGGATCTCATCGGTTACAAACCTTTAGAGGTTCTGGGGCGAACTTTTTTCGATTTCATGGATCAAAGGCAGGCTGAAAGCGCACAGCGGTTCCTCTTGCAAAATCGACAACAGGGCACAGCGTTTAAAGATCATGAAATCTGGGTCATTCACAAAAACGGCTCGCCGGTCTGTTTGTCCAACAGTGGGGTTCCTATTTTCAATCACCAGGGGAGGTTTCTTGGCTATCGCGGGGTTGCCAAGGATATTACTCTGCGCAAATTTTCTGAACAGGAGATTTTCTGGCGCCGGGCCGAATTTGCCGCCATTATCGACGCCATCGACGATGCCTTGGTCTATGTCGATCCCCAGCGTCAGATAGTCATGATCAACCCCGCCTTTACCCGCATTTTCGGCTATGGACTTAGAGACTTAAGTGGTCGGACTATTTCCTTCCTGTATGCCGACCCTGAAGAATTTACACGTCAGGGACAGACCCGCTTTAGCCCGCAAGCCAGCCCGGAAAATATCCGTTTTACCGCCGAATATCGGCGTAAAGATGGCAGTCGCTTCCCCGGGGAAGCCATGGGTTCGCATGTCGTGAGTGAAACCGGTGATCTCTTGGGTTACCTGGGCATTATCCGTGACATTTCTGAACGTAAACGCCTGGAGGAAGAGCGCGCCCAGATCATTGAAAATTCGCCGGTTCCCATGCTGATTCTCGATGAACAAGACACTATTCTTTTGATCAATCAAGCTTTCAGTCGGCTGCTGGGCTACAGGCTGGAAGATATTCCCGATGCAGAAACCTGGTTTAATCTTGCTTACCCCGACGAAAATTACCGCCGTAAGGTCAGTCTCGATTGGCAGAAGGCCCGCGCGGCGCTAAAGGGCGACACGCAGGAATTGCGTGGGGCGGTGTATGAAGTCGTCGATAATAAGGGTAAAAAACTCACAATTGAATTTAATGGCCGCGCACTGGGAAAATTGTTGATCTTCAGTATGATTGATCTGACCAGCCGCCTCGACATGGAAAAACAACTGCGGCAGGCGCACAAGATGGAGGCTATCGGCACCATGGCCGGAGGCATCGCCCACGACTTCAATAACCTGCTGTCCATTATCCTTGGCAATGTCGAACTCGCTCAGCGCAAACTTGCTCAGGACAGGCCCCTGGATGACAATATAGAAAACATTAAAAGCGCCGGCCTGCGGGCCAAAAATCTGGTCAGTCAGATTCTGGCTTTCAGCCGCCAGGATAAACATCAGCTCTTACCGGTCGATCTGGGACAGAATGTCAAAGAAGCCTTGCAACTTTTGCGCTCAACCCTGCCGACCACGGTTGAGCTGCGGCAGGATCTCAATGCTCAGCCTCTGACCATCCGCGCCGATACTATTCAGCTGCAACAGGTGATGTTCAATCTGTGCGCCAATGCGCTGCATGCCATGAACGAAAAAGGTCAGCTCGAAATCACCCTCGATGAAATGGTGAAGTCCCCGCACGAGCAGAGCCAACTGCCACAACTTGAACCAGGACGTTATGCACGTCTGGTCGTCACTGACGATGGCATGGGCATGGATCGCGACACCCTTGCGCGGGCTTTTGATCCCTTTTTCACCACCAAAAAAATCGGTGTCGGCACCGGCATGGGCCTGTCCGTTGTCCACGGTATTATAAAAAACCATGGCGGACATATCGAAATTGACAGCAACCCCGGCCGGGGCACCAGTGTCCGGATCTATTTCCCGCTGGTCAATTTTATTGAACAGGCTAAACATGAGGTTCGTGGATCTGCCCCGGAAACTTTCACCGGCGAGGGCCGAATTTTGTTGGTTGACGATGAAGAATTACTGGTGAACGCCACCAGCGAACTCCTCGAAGATCTGGGCTACTCGGTCAAGGGAACCACCAGCAGCCCTCAGGCGCTTGAACTCTTCCGTGCCGCTCCCCAAGCCTTTGACCTGGTCATCAGTGATCAGACCATGCCTAAACTTTCAGGCAGCGAACTGGCACAGGAACTGCTGAAAATACGTCCCGACCTGCCCATTGTTTTGTGTAGTGGCTACAGCGCCCAGATATCCGAAAACGAATTGCGGCACCTGGGCATTCGGGAATTTGTCTCCAAACCCTTTGAAATGTCGACTCTGGCGGTTCTGCTGCAAACGCTGCTCAAAGATCGCGTTTAAAGATCCCGCCCTAAGAATATTCCAGGCTGGCACCAAGTTTGCTTTTGCTTAAGCTTTACTAACGCTTCCGGGGTCTGTCGAACCCGCAGTTGCGGAGTGGGCACCTCAAATGACTCGCATTTAAAAAAGCCTATGCCGACATCTAAAAACGGCTTTGGGTGCCGCGAAAAACACAAAAGTCCCGAACAGAACAGCGCATTAAGGCAAAAGAAACATTTACCGGAGAGGTTGTTTCAACTTTTCGTTTAATCCTTCGTTTTGCTTGGCGAACTATGCGTCTGCGGCCGAGTGACTGCTTTTTTAGGGTAAATAGTGTTTTTAAACTTAAGCGATCCGTCATTAGACGGAACTTATTGCGTCTTGACAGGGAGGCTCTATGCAGAAGCAACAGGCTTATTGTTCAAGATTTGGGAAAATCGCGGTCGATCAAGGGTTTTTAAGCGCTGAACAGTTAAGGGCGGCTCTGGTTGAACAACTTAACGACAATCTGGCAAATCGTCCCCACCGCGTTATTGGTGCCATCTGCTTTGAGCATGGTTGGTTAACGCCGGGACAGATCGAGCGGATCCTGAACCAGTTATTCAAACGTGATGCTTGCGCAAAAAGTATCGAATTCGATGATTAAGCAAAAAGCGCCAAATACAAGGCGCGTAAATATCAAGTAATGAGGCGTACTTATGTACGTCGAAGCCGCGAGATAATTGCGGCAACGCCTTCAAACGTAAGCGCTAAAAGTCGGGCAGATTCAGAGCAAGCCCTGCTGGTCGATGCGGAAAAAATCGCCGGGTCGCCGTGGTTTCTCGGTTGAGGCGTATTCGGTGGGAGCGGTGCCGGGAGCAAAAACTTCGATCAGGGCGTGCACATCATCATCGGCAAGTAATTTGCCCGTTTTCTCATCTATCGGATAAAACTCCATACTGTCCGGCACCGGGAATTCCGTCGCCGGATACTGTTTCACGGCTTCCTGCATAAAGGCAACCCAGGCGGGCGCGGCAGCACGCGAACCGGTTTCGCCTTGCCCCAAAGGACGTTCCTGATCGTAGCCGACCCAGGAGACACAGGCCAGTTGTGGAATATAGCCGATAAACCAGGCGTCTTTCAAATCATTGGTGGTGCCGGTTTTGCCTGCCACCGGCCGCCCCAGAACTTTGGCGCGTCGGCCAGTGCCGTCACGCACCACACTTTCCAGCAAATTTGTTATTAAATAAGCGGTTTCGGGTGAAATGACCCGGCGTGGCGGTTTACGTATCAACCGCTGATCGGCCGCCATCCCCTTGTCGAAATCGGCGGGATCGATGGATTCGAGAATACGCCCACTGCGGTCAACAATTTTGTTGATATAGCTCGGCGAGGTGCGCACCCCGCCATTGGCAAAAACGGCATAAGCATCGAGCATTTCGAGGGGCGTGACCGCCGTTGACCCCAAGGCCATGGTCAGGTCACGGGTCAGGGGGGTCTCAATGCCAAGGCGTTTAGCGTAAGTGGCCACATAGCCGACGCCGATATCTTCAAGAATTTTTATGGTGACAACATTGCGCGAGTGGGCCAGAGCCTGGCGAAAGCTGGTCGGGCCATAAAATTTATCTTCATAATTTTTCGGTTTCCAGCGACTTAACTCGCCCTTATGGTCGAGTTCTTCATAGATGAGGGGCGAATCGAGAATCACCGTCGCCGGCGTATAGCCTTTATCCAGCGCCGCCGCATAAATAATCGGCTTGATGGCCGAGCCCGGCAAGCGTTGTGCCTGCAGGGCGCGGTTGAACTGACTGGTTTCAAAATCATAACCGCCGACCATGGCTTTGATCTGACCGCTTGCCGGATCACGGGCAATTAAGGCCCCCTGTGCCAGAGGCGTCTGATCAAGGGCCAGGGTCAATGGCCCTTCCGCAGGGATTTCCAGCACCTCGACCTCAATTTGCGCGCCGAGAGGAATGCGTGACTCCTTGCCGGGATCCCTATTGCCGCTGGGCGGCGCATCAGCGGCGACCACCTTCAAGGGGGCTGCCCAACGGGTTTTATCCATCGCAATGGTACCGCGCTGCGCGCCGACGCGGCAGATAATTTCTTGAGCGTTGCCGTCCACCACCAGTGCTGGGATCAATTGACCAACCACCAGGGGGGCGTCCCGCAGCAACCTCGTTTGTTCAGCCAGAAAAGCCTGTTGAGCCTCTTCCGACAACTGGGCCCTTGGGCCTCGATATCCCCGGCGTTTATCGTGGTCACGCAAATTCTTGCGCACTGCCAGTTCGGCAGCCTGCTGCAGGGCGATATTGATGCTGGTATAAACTTCAAGGCCGCCGGTATAGAGAAGGTCTTCACCGAAACGATCTTCCAGGTAACGCCGCACCTGTTCGTTAAAATAAGCGGTTTCTTTCAAATGGGTATTGATTCTCGGCTTGATCACCACCTGCTCGGCACTGGCTTCCAGGGCCTGCTCCGGGGTGATGAAGCCTTCAATCACCATGCGCTGCAACACATACTGCTGACGGTTAATCGCCCGTTGATAATGACGATAGGGAGAATAGCGGCTGGGAGCCTGGGGCAAGCCGGCCAGAATTGCACATTCGGCCAGGGTCAACTGATCAACGTTTTTGTCGAAATAATTCTGCGCCGCCGCTTCAACGCCGTAAGCGCGATGCCCCAGATAAATTTGGTTCAGGTAGAGGTAAAGGATCTCTTTTTTGGTCAACGCCATTTCCATGCGCACGGCAAGAATGGCTTCTTTAAATTTGCGTGAAAAAGAACGTTCGGAGGTCAGCAGCAACTGCTTGGCCACCTGCTGCGTAATGGTACTGCCGCCTTGGGAAATCCCGCCGGCCTTAATGTTTTTGAGCGCCGCGCGCAGAATTGAGAGTAAATCGAGCCCCTCATGCTTGAAAAAATGAGCGTCCTCGGCAGCAACAAAGGCCTGCACCAGTTGCCAGGGCATCTGATCAATCCCCACCAGGATCCGCCGTTCCCGTGAATATTCGGCGATAATTGTGCCGTCATCGCTGTAAATACGCGTAATGATCGGTGGTCGATAATCCGCCAGAGTTTCAACCCGCGGCAGGGTGCTGGAAACATAGAAATAAGCCGTAACAACCCCCGCCAGGCCGCAGAGACCTAGGGCAAGCAGACTGTACACCAGATATTTTAACAAGCGTTTCAATGAAAATTTCACCTCAGGAATGTTCGACGGAGTTCATGGAATCTCCGGCAATTTCATCATCAACCCAGGCCTTCATCAGGGTGTAACCGACCACCAGCAATACCGGGCCGATAAAAAGGCCAATGATGCCAAAAGCAACCAAGCCGCCGATAACCCCGGCGAAGATGAGTAACAGAGGCAGATTGGCATTGCGGCGGATGAGGAGGGGGCGCATGAAACCGTCCATGCTCATGACGAAGACTGACCAGACCAACATGGCAGAACCCCAGCCATAGCTCTCTTTCCAGAAAAGCCAGCCCACCACCGGTATCAGCACCGGCCCTGCCCCAATCTGAGCGATCGTCAGCATAAAAATCAATGCGGTCAGCAATGACGCATAAGGAATGCCTACCAGCGCCAGGCCGAGGCCGGCCATAATCGATTGAACCAAGGCCGTGATCACTACCCCCTGAGCAACGGCGCGGACAGATTTTGCCGCCAGGATGACAGCATTTTCGCCGCGATCTTCGCCGATGCGGTGTGCCAGGCGACGGATCAGGTTGGCGGCATCTTCACCATTCGCGTAGAGCAGCGCGGTCAGAATCAGGGTCAGGACAAAATGCACCAGCATCATGCCGAAGCCGCCTGCCTGGGCAACCATCCAGCCGGCAAGATTGCGCATATAGGGAGATAACCGGCTGGCGAGTTCTCCCGGTTTTGAAGTTGCGGCCTGGTGCCAAAAATCGGCGGCAGATCCCCCGATCAGGGGCAGGCGTTCAACCCATGTCGGCGGTGGAGGAACCTCCATGGTCGTAAGTTGCTTGCTGAACGCGGCAATATTGGGGGCATTCTCGACAATAATACCAACCGCCAGAGTAAAAGGAATGACAAAGGTCAGCACCAGTAAAATCATTAAGATCAACACTGCCGCACGTCGGCCGCGAACCTTTTTTTCAATGAACATTAATAAAGGCCAGGTGGCAATTGACAGCATGGTCGCCCAGATCAAAGCCGGTAAAAAGGGGCGCAAAATCCAGAAACAGGCGGCCAGCAGCGCACCTATCAGGGTGATAACCAGAATATTGCGCACCAGATCTTTCAGTGGAGAGTCCTCAGGCATGGTTTAACCAATCCTTAAATCGAAGCGGGGGATTTGGAACGCATTGCGCGGGGATTGTCGCACAAATTGGCCCGAATTGCAGCAGGGATTCGGGCCATTGTGTGCCTTGGGTACATAGAGTGCCAGTTTCCGGACAGAAACTAAATAATCCCGTGCAGCGGACCACCCGGTGCACCCAGGGCATCGACCTGTTTTTCGATCTGGGGATCATCAATCAGAGGTGGTGCGTGATGAGGTTTGCTGCGCGCATCGATGATCAACGGCCCGGCACACCCCCAGTGACGGGCGTGGCTACGGGCATCGACCCCGTAAAGATCGGCCGCCGGATTACTGCGCGTAAAGGTCACCCACAGCCAGTTATTCAGGCTGACCGCGCAGAAATTGCTGTCGTCAACCACCAGAATCAGGGGGAATTCCGCCAGGGGCATCCCCTGGCGGATGGCTTCGGCCAGACG
>JAACTI010000473.1 GCA_009993495.1 Deltaproteobacteria bacterium
CGACCCGATTACCAAATTTCCGAACGGGTTATCTTTCCCGTTTCGGAAAGCGAAAGCAGAGGCATTGAAGACGCCCGGTTCGTGAAATTTATTGATGACAACGGTGAGGTTACCTATTACGCAACCTACACGGCCTATAGCGGCTTTAATATCCTCCCGCAGCTAATTGAGACAAAGGATTTTATCAAATTTAATATTTTAACCCTCAACGGCAAAGCAGTAGAAAACAAGGGCATGGCTCTTTTTCCTCGTAAAATTGGTGGCCGCTATGTCATGCTCTCGCGCCAGGACGGTGAAAATAATCATATCATGTTCTCAGACAATATCCATTTCTGGCAGGAGTCCAAAATCATCCAGGAGCCTAAACATCCCTGGGAATTTATTCAGATCGGCAACTGCGGCTCACCCCTGGAAACCGATGAAGGCTGGATCGTTCTCACCCACGGTGTCGGGCCTATGCGTCAGTATTGCATCGGCGCCATGCTGCTTGATCTTGAAAATCCGGCAAGAATCATCGCCCGTCTGGAGGAGCCGTTACTTGCGCCGCGTGAGGAAGAGCGCGAGGGGTATGTCCCCAATGTCGTTTATACCTGCGGCGCGCTTATCCATAATGGCGACCTGGTCATTCCCTACGCCATGTCTGATATCAATTCTGGTATAGCAACCGTTGAAGTAAGTGAATTGATTAACTGCATGCATGCGGTAGCTTAATGTTTTTAAGATAGGCGTTCATAAAAGCCCTTGTGATCAACAAAATAGTTATATGGTTATATGGATAAAAAAAAATCAAAGACAATTGCCGTTATAGTAGCCCACCCTGATGATGAAACATTATGGACCGGCGGAACAATACTGAGCCATCCGTCATGGAAGTGGTTTATTGTTTGTCTCTGCAGGGGAATCGATACGGAACGCGCCCCTAAGTTTTATAAAGCATTAAAAGTTCTTAAATCGGAAGGGGTCATGGGCGACCTTGACGATGGACCTGAACAAAAGCCGTTGGATGAAAAAGAGATTGAGTGTGCTATACTGAACTTATTACCCCCGAAGCATTTCGACCTGATAATTTCCCATAATCCAACCGGAGAATACACAAGACACGTCAGACATGAGGAAGCAAGTAAAGCAGTTATTAAACTCTGGCATGCCGGTAAAATATCTACCAATGAGTTTTGGACCTTTGCTTACGAGGACGGCAATAAGGAATATTATCCCAAGCCTGTCGAAAACGCCCCTATTTACCGAACACTTACGAAACGGATCTGGCTTAGGAAACACAGCATAATTACAGAAACATACGGATTTGAAAAAAACAGTTTTGAAGCAGAAACAACACCGAGGGCAGAATCATTCTGGCAATTTACAAATTCGTATGATGCTAAAAAATGGCTTAATAATGGAGGAGTTTTAACA
>JAACTI010000468.1 GCA_009993495.1 Deltaproteobacteria bacterium
TGAGGAGCACGTTCGCCCAAAACTGGCTGGTGAGGTTCCCGATCGGCAGGCCGCGTGGACGTGAAGCGGCGAGTAGGTCATCGCCTGCAAACCAGGTCATTTCGTATTCCTCGGCCAGCACGCCCGCCCCGCTGGCCAGGATCTGGTCGCACACCCAGAGCAGGCCGGGGTCGGAAATTTTCTGCGCCAGGGTCTCGCGTAAAACGGCATGGTCAATGGATGGAAAAAATTGTTGGAGGTCGCATTGCAAGACATACGGATACTTGCGGGAAAATTCCTGGGCGCGGTTCAGGGCGCGATGTGTGCCCTTGCCGATGCGATTGGCATAACTATCGAAGATGAAACTGCGCTCGAAGATGGGCTCGATCAAATTGCACAGGGCGTGATGCACGACGCGGTCGCGAAAGGGCGCGGCAGAGATCAGGCGGCGCTTCGGTTCATGGATATGGAAACTGTCATAGGGTCCGGGACGATACGTATGCGCCTGCAGTTCGCCTTGCAGTTGCAGGAGATTATCTTCCAGGCGGTGGTCAAACGCGGCGATGTTGGCGTGTCCGCGCTTGCCTTTGCTTGCTTTTTGATAGGCGAGAAGCAGATTGCTCCATGAGACGAGCAGGTCAAACATTGAATCTGTCATTTTGGTTTCAGAGGGTGTCCCGCGCCAGGCTGGCTCACATGGCGCGGGACAGTTGCTATTCGCTCCCCGCCCCTCCCTGACCCTCCCCAAATCCAAAGAACGGATTTAGGGAGGGAAGATGTGGGGTGGAGACCAGGAATATGCCCGGCCATTCTTCCATCATGAATGGATGCCTCGACCTTGAAGGCGCAAACCCGCAAGGTAATTCCGGCAGGGCCGCAGAAGAGCGTGGAGACCACAACTCGGAAACCGTTGTTCCTGTTCCTGTTGTCTGGGTTGTTCCTGTTGCGGTAGGCGCAACGCGCGTTGTTGGATTCATTGTTGAAGGAACCGCCGCGAAGTCTGTGGGCATATCCCTCGCAGTAGCGGCATTGGGTCTCGATACGCGCTAACGCGCTACTCGACCACCAAAGCCGCTACGGATGCGTGATCTTTTTCCAGCCGCCCAGCAGGCGGCCAATTTCCGCGGCCATGACGGCCACATGCTGGTATTGGCCCGCCGTCAACCACTCCCAGCGGGCGGCCAGGCGCAGGTACAGGCGCACGTTATCCAGGTCTTCATCGGCGCGCTGGATGTATTCCATTCGATCCTTTCCCATGCGATGGTTGGCCGCTTCGATGTGTTCCCGCAAATTGAAAGCCGCATCCAGCAGGCGCTTTGTGGCCGTGTGCCGGTGCGCGCGCGGAAAGTTATTCGTCACGGGCAACAGCCAGGTGATGAAATCGAATGTGCGTGTGAAGAGCGGCATTTCCTGTTCATTTGCCATCCTGCCT
>JAACTI010000469.1 GCA_009993495.1 Deltaproteobacteria bacterium
CGTAAGGCGTGACCTTCAGCTCTTCGAGGTTGACGGTCACGTAGTTGGTCATGCGGCAGGCGGTGTTGGGGCAGCTCAACTCCAGCTCCACCTCGTCACCGAGAGAGATCTGACGCAGGCGGACCAGGGCAAAAAGACGGTCTCCCGACAACAGGTTCATCACCTCGCCGATATCCGGATCGGTCTTGTCGCCTAGCTTCACGAAACAGTTGCGAAGCACCTGATTGATCGCCTCTCCGGAACGGATCAGGCGCTGGTTGGTCAGTAATTCTTCTTCGGCACCGGTCATCTCCCGGAGCTCAAGTTCAATGCCGCTTGGCAGTTCAAAGCTGTACATGGTTGATCCTCCGGTTTAGGTCCAGTACTGGAAGCAGATGGTCAGCTTCTCGATGGTGTTTTCGGTGTTGCCACCTTCAAGTTCGTCGTATTCAAGCGCCTTGACCCAGGCTCCATGCAGGGTCCAGCGGCGGGTCTCGTTACCGGTACGGTCGTAACGGACAACGTCGATATCGCGCATGTAGTCGGCCGGAAGGCCGCCGGTAACGGCATTCACGTCCACCTGTTTCTTGATCCATTCCCGGGCAGCCTCGTCGGAGCCGTCCTGCAGGTTTCCTTTCTCGAGGGTGATATCCTCGAACTTGACCCGGCCAGCCACCTTCTGATCGAACATCGAACCGGCCGGGGCGAAGGCCACTTCCTCGAATTCCGTTTTGGGCTCCTGTCCCTTGTGGAACAGAGCCACGTCGAAGCCGTTTACCTCGATGGCGAACTGCCAGTTCTGGTAAAGGCTCTTGGGCATATTTCCGCTTCTCATAGCCTTGTTCTCCTGTTAGATGATTTCTTTGAAGTCCGCGCCGGTGCTGGTCAGGATGAAGTTCAACTCAATGAACTCCGCCGTCTTGGTCGGCTTGACGAACACGCGGGCCACCATTTCGTTGCGGTCGATGACCGCCGGAGTGTTGGTCTCCTCGTCGCATTGGAAGGCGAAGTCGTAGAGACCACCCTTGTCCTTGATGTCCTGCAGGAATGGGTTGATCAGGCGGCCGAGGGCACGCCAGGTCTGGGGATGGTTCGGCTCGAACACCACGAAGCGGGAGGATTCCGAGATGGCTTCCTCCATGAACATCATCAGACGGCGGACGTTGATGCGGTCCACGGCCGAGGGCTGGCTCTGCAGCGTCTTCTGCCCCCAGATGTTAATGCCGGTGTCGGGGAACACGGCAATCACGTTGACCCCCTCCGGATAGAGCACATCGCGTTCGCCTCGGCTGGTCTTGTAGGCCAGGGACAGAGTGTTGAAGATGCGGCCACGGTCGATACCGGCGGGCGCGTTCCAGACGTTGGTCTTCTGGTCGCTGCGGGCGATGCATCCCGCCACCGC
>JAACTI010000462.1 GCA_009993495.1 Deltaproteobacteria bacterium
AGCCGTGAGCAGGCCGCCCAGGCGGCGGCTCTGCTGCACCAAGCCGGCTTGGTGCCGGTACAGATTCAGGCTTTGACAGACAAGGGAAGCGGGCAAAATTGAGCGCGGTTGACGAAAAAGGCGAAAAGTTCAAGGTTCCAACCGAAGTTGCCCGCATTATGAAACAATGGGGTGGCCATCAGGTGAAGTTGGCGGCGGCACGTGGCAGCCTGCCCATGTCGGGCGTCAATCTGGTGACGGTGCTCTTTATCTTCTGTCATGGCACCGATGAAGAGCTGAAAAAAGAAGCCCTTAAGACCCTGAAAGATTTATCGCCTGCCATTCTGACGACGGTGTGCACGCGTAAAGAAACCCATCCGCAAATTCTTGATCTGATTGCCAAACTCCATTATGGCAACATGAAGGTGATGGAGCCGTTGCTGAAACATACGTTGGTCAGTCTGAAAACCCTGTTGTTTGTCGCCGAACATGCTCGTGGTGATGTGCTCGACTTGCTGGCAAACAACGATACAGTTATCAATAAAACCAGTGCCTTGCGCACCCTGATTATTGATAACCCCCACGCCGAGAAGGTGACTAAACTCCGTCTTGGCTGGCAAGAAGAAGTTGCGCCGGAAGCTGAACCTGAACCCAAGGTGGAAGACTCTGCCGATGCTGCGCTCGCGGACGATTCTGCGCCTGAGGACGAAGTCAATCAGTCCAAATATCAGCAGCTGCTGGTGATGCCGGTGTCCGAAAAAATTAAAATGGCTTTGACGGGCGACAAGGAATGGCGCACCCTGCTGATTCGGGAATCCAACAAACTGGTCTGTTCGGCGGTGCTGAAAAATCCGCGGATTACCGAAGGGGAAGTGCTGATGGTGGCCAAAAGTCGCTCCAGCAGTGAAGAACTGATTCGCTTGATTCTCCTCAATCGTGACTGGACTAAGCTTTATGAGATGAAAAAGGCCCTGGTTGAACATCCGCGCACCCCGCTGCTCGATGCCATGCGCTTCATGACCTTTCTGAGCGAAAAAGATCTACGCGATCTAGCAAAAAGCCGCAATGTCACCCAGGCAATTACCAACAATGCGCGTCGAATATTGATGAGTAAAAAACACTAAAAAACGAGTAGCTATTCAGCTCCGTAGTTACAGCGCCCGGAACACCCATTCCACGGGCCCCATGAATCTATCCCTGGAGCTTAGCTGTCGCCGGGCGACAGCGACCCCTTCCATGGCGGCTTTGGGCTCTGCATGGTGAAGACTTACACAAAGGAATTCAGATGACCGCAAACAGTTTCACAATTGGCGTGCTGACTCTTTCCGACAAGGGCGCGCGTGGTGAGCGCGAAGATCTCAGTGGGCTTCTGTTGCAGGAGATGGTGCAGGATCTTGGCCGGGTTTGCGAGTACCAGATTATCGCCGATGA
>JAACTI010000222.1 GCA_009993495.1 Deltaproteobacteria bacterium
TATTGGCCAGACATGCGAACATAATTGCATCACGAAAGGAGCTCTAGACCCATGAAACTCAGGCCACTGCAAGATCGTATCATTGTTGAGCGCATCGAAGAAGAAACCAAAACCGCCGGCGGCATCATCATTCCTGACACCGTTTCCAAAGAAAAACCCCAGGAAGGCAAAGTCATTGCCGTTGGCAAGGGAAAAACAACCGAAGACGGCAAAGTGCTGCCGGTTGACGTCAAAGTTGGCGACCGCGTTTTGTTCGGCAAATATGCTGGTAGCGATGTCAAGGTCGATGGCAACGAATATTTGATTATGCGCGAAGATGACATTCTCGGCGTGATCGAATAGCCAAAGGCCGGCACAAAAAACTTTAAAAAAACCAATCTAGCTTAAATGGAGGAATAAATTATGGCTGCAAAAGAAATAAAGTTTTCCCAAGATGCGCGGGCCAAAATTCTGGTCGGCGTCAATGCTCTTGCCGACGCGGTTAAAGTCACCCTGGGGCCCAAAGGGCGCAATGTTGTGATCGATAAATCTTATGGCGCTCCCCTGATCACCAAAGACGGGGTCACTGTCGCCAAAGAAGTCGAACTGGAAGATAAGTTCGAAAACATGGGGGCTCAACTGGTGAAGGAAGTTGCCTCCAAAACCTCTGATATTGCTGGTGACGGCACCACCACCGCGACCGTTCTGGCCCAATCTATCTATCAGGAAGGGGTCAAACTGGTCACCGCCGGCCACAACCCGATGGAAATCAAGCGTGGCATCGACAAGGCCGTTATGGCTGCGGTTGAAGAGCTGAAAAAGCTCTCAAAACCCATCAAAGACCACACCGAAATTGCTCAGGTTGGCACCATTTCGGCCAACAGCGACGAAACCATTGGCAACATCCTGGCCGAAGCTATGGAAAAAGTCGGCAAAGAAGGCGTTATCACGGTTGAAGAAGCCAAGGCCATGGAAACCAGCCTCGAAACTGTTGAAGGGATGCAGTTCGATCGTGGCTACCTTTCACCCTACTTTGTTACGGATCCCGAGCGCATGGAATCGGTTCTTGAAGACGCGCTGATTCTGATTCATGACAAGAAAATCAGCACCATGAAAGACCTGCTGCCGATTCTTGAGCCGGTCGCCAAGCAAGGTCGTCCCCTGCTGATTATCGCTGAAGATATCGACGGCGAAGCACTGGCGACCCTGGTGGTCAACAAACTGCGTGGCACCCTGAACATCTCAGCGGTCAAAGCTCCGGGTTTCGGTGATCGTCGCAAAGCAATGCTTGAAGATATTGCCGTTCTCACCGGGGGCACGGTTATTTCCGAAGAAGTTGGGTTCAGCCTCGAAAACGCCAACCTTGACATGCTCGGCAATGCCAAGCGCATTGTTATCGACAAAGACAACACCACCATCATTGATGGTGCCGGTGACGAAGCTTCCATTGCTGGTCGGGTGAAGCAAATTCGCGCCCAGATTGAAGAAACCAGCAGCGACTACGATCGTGAAAAATTGCAGGAACGCTTAGCGAAACTGGTCGGTGGCGTTGCCGTTGTCAAAGTTGGTGCGGCCACCGAAACTGAAATGAAAGAGAAAAAAGCCCGGGTTGAAGACGCCCTGCATGCAACCCGTGCGGCCGTTGAAGAAGGCATTGTCCCTGGCGGCGGCGTGGCCTTCATTCGCTGCCTGCCGGCCTTGCGCAAGCTGAAATTTGAGGGCGAGCAGCAGTTTGGTGCCAACCTGATTATTCGTGCCCTTGAAGCACCTTTACGCCAAATTGCCATCAATGCCGGCTTCGAAGGAGCCATCGTTGTCGACAAAGTCGCCAATGGCAAGGGTTCTTTCGGTTTTGACGCCCGCAACGACGTTTACGGCGACATGCTGGAAGCCGGGATCCTCGATCCTACTAAGGTGACCCGCAGCGCCCTGCAAAACGCGGCATCGGTTGCCGGTCTGATGCTGACCACCGAGGCCATGATTGCCGATAAACCGAGCGAAGATGGCGGTAACATGCCCGCTATGCCTGGTGGCATGGGCGGCATGGGTGGCATGGGCGGCATGATGTAATTTTCCCAGCCCCCCTGCAAAATTGTTGTAGTAAAAATCCCCGATCGCAAACTGCGGTCGGGGATTTTTGCTGAAATGAGCAAGCGAACTTTGGGGCAGCCGGTGGAATGGGGTTCTCGGGCTCTGCCTCTCGTGGAAGAGCTACCCTCAAATAAGCATTCTCGCAGAGAGATTCCGCGCCAGAGGAACAACCTTCAGTCGTTCTTCGCTCTGCTCACCTCTTTGGACAATAACGTCCACCGCGTCCTGGTCTTTGCCCTTGCCATAACTGGCGACGATAGCGGCGGCAAGGGCAAGTTCGTTGGTCAGATTCCTCCCACAGAAGACTCCGAGGGGCCCTTTGAAATCGGCGCAGTGCAAGTGTACATACCCAATACCCTTCAAATTTTCAAGGACATCGTTATCTTGTTGATTTCGTCCTAACAACAATTTTGCCTGGGGTGAAAGACGAAAATGTCTGCCAACCTTCAACGACTCGACTTCGGCGACAGCCGCCTGTGGATCGTGTTGCAGCAGGTCACGCAGACGGTCAGCAAAACGTTCTTCGGTCAACAGGCAACCGCCTCCGCTTGAAGGGTAGTCCGGGTAACCCCACTCAATGCTCAGAGCCTGCTGCCGCTTGCGCGAGCGCCCCTGAATATCGAGCAGTCTTTCGCGCTCAACCAAACCGATTTCTTCCATGGCCGTTACCGGCAACAATTTCGCTGAGAGAGGTCGCAAAACCCGCTCAGGAAAACCGCTGTGATTGGCAACGCTGCGCAGGGCATTGGCGTTCTGGCTCATGGGGCGCTGACCGAGAACCTCACCAGAAAAAAGAAAATCAAATCCTTCACGTTGCAGAATTTCACCCGCGAGACGAAACATCATGGCGTGGCAATCAATACAGGGATTCATATTGCGCCCGTAGCCATACTTGGGGGCTTTGACCATGTCAAGATGCAGATCGCTGATGTCTTTAACCAGCAGGGGAAAGCCGAGTTTTTCCGAGGCGCGGCGTGCTTTCCCGGCGTTAAAAAACGGGGTCACAAAAGAAATTCCCGTCACCTCAATACCCTGCCGCATCAAAACCATCGCCGCCAGACTGCTGTCAAGACCCCCCGACATAAGTCCTAGTGCCTTGCTCATATTACTACTCCTCTATTCTTTACTTGTTTATGTAAAAAAAGGAAGCTAGCATGATATTCTAACGTCAGGCAAGCCAGACGAAATAAAAAGCAGTTAACGTCTTGTCTGTTGAAAAGAAAGAGGGGTATTCTCTCTTGCCAAGCTGCCAACGCAATGGATTGAAACTTGATAGATACCTTCGAACGTAAAATTGATTATCTGCGCATTTCGGTGACCGACCGCTGCAACCTGCGCTGCCGCTATTGTATGCCGGCAGAGGGGGTTCCTGCTGTCGACCATAGCCAAATCTTGAGCCTTGAAGAAGTTTTTCGCATCGCACGCGTCGCGGTAGCCCTTGGGGTTGGCAAAATCCGCCTGACCGGCGGCGAACCGCTAGTGCGCAAGGGCTTGATTCCTTTGATTGAAAAACTTTGCCACCTGCCACAACAGCCAGAGTTGACCTTGACCACGAATGGACTCTTGCTGGCTAACCAGGCCCAGGAACTCAAAAAAGCAGGTTTACAGCGGGTCAACATCAGCCTCGACACCCTGCACGCTGAGCGTTTTGAACAAATGACCCGGCGTCCTGGCTTAGAGAAGGTGCTGGACGGTATCCGGGCCGCAGAAACCGCAGGCCTGAAACCAATAAAGTTGAATGTGGTTCCCATCCGCGGGGTCAACGCTGATGAAATTTGCGACTTTGCCCGCCTGACCTGCGACCACGACTGGCAGGTCCGTTTTATCGAATTCATGCCCCTGAGCAGCGGCTTAGACTATGCCCCGGAAAGCCGTTTCCCCGCAGCGGAAATTCTTGCGGAGGTGCAAAAGCTCGGACAACTGACCCCCCTGGAACGCAAAGGTCCGGCAGGGCCGGCCAGACTTTATAAAATTCAGGGCGCAATGGGCGTTGTCGGTGTTATCCCGGCGGTTTCAGATCATTTTTGCGCAGAATGCAATCGACTAAGGTTGACCGCAGACGGTCAGCTACGTCCCTGCCTCTTCAGCGACCACGAAATAGATGTGCGAACCGCCTTGCGGCGCGGGTGTAGTGACGAAGAATTAGCCCTGCTGCTTCGAATCGGGGTCAAGGAGAAGCCTCAACAACATCATATCAATGATGAAAATGCCGTAAAACCCAGCTTGCGGCGGATGCAAGGCATTGGCGGTTGAGGGAAAAAAAAGAGCTGCCAAATGACAGCTCTTGAGTAATATCAGGGGGGAAGCCAAATTCAGCTTTCTTTTTTGTCCTCGGTTTTTTCATCCTTTTTGGCAATTTCTTCGACCTGACCCTCTTCAATATCTTCTGCCGTATCGTTCATGCCTTTTTTAAAATTACGCAAACCCTTGCCAAGAGCTCCACCAACCTGCGGCAGCTTGCCCGCACCAAAAATAATCATCACCAGAACCAGAATAATCAAAAGTTCCTGAGTGCCAAGTCCAAACATTTCTTTCTCCTTGCGTCTCCCCGCAAACAGGTTATTTTATGGCTCATACGAAAAACGCCGATTTTCTGCGAAAGAATCGGTTTGAGAACATACACTGGAACACAAAAAAAAACAACGTGGAGTTTACTGACCTTCAGACCGCCCCCCCCGGAAGGCGCATCAATAATACCTGCACCTGGGCCCCGACTTCAATGGCCGCGGCCTGTGCGGCAAGCGGCAGCAGAGCACCGCTATGAAGCATGGCGCGCATCTGCCCAGAACTTTGACGATCTGAGGGGGTAAAAATATAGCCGGCGCTAGCGTCAAAGTGCAGACGCCCCCACAAAAAAACCTGGCGCGAGCCGCCGGCCTCGATCCCCGTGGCCAGACGAGCACTTAACGTTGGCGCTAGGGGCTGCGGCTGCCCTCCCAGTTTCCGCACCGCGGGCAAAGCAAAAATTTCGCAGGTCGCTGCCGAGGCCGCCGGATTCCCCGGCAGCCCCAAAACCGGCAAACGGCCTATTTTGCCAAATAAGACCGGCTTCCCCGGCTTAATGGCCACCTTCCAGAAAATTCGCTCAAAACCGAAGCCCTCCAGGGCTTCTTGTACGTGATCCCTGTCGCCCATCGAAACACCACCACTGGTAAGCAGCAAATCGGCCTGCAACCCAGACGTTAGACGCTGTTCAAGATCTCCTGCGTTGTCTTTGGCAATCCCGAGGGGGATCACTTCGGCGCCAGCCTCGCGCAAGCGCGCGCTCAACAAATGAAGGTTCGAATTGACAATTTGCCCCGCTTTAGGCGGTTGCCCCAACTCAACCAGTTCATCACCGGTCGAAAGCACGGCCACCCGCGGCGCCGGGTAAACCCGCACCTGAACGATACCCGCTGCCGCCAAGAGGCCAATCTCGCCCGCATGCAAACAAGTTCCAGCACTGATTAACTTTTCTCCCTGGGCAAATTCTTCTCCCGCCACACGGACATGCTGTGCCGGATGACAGGGCCGCGACAACTGAATTGTCGCCGGGCCCTCTACTACATCTTCCAGGGGCACAACCGTATCCACGCCCTCAGGTAAAGGCGCACCGGTCATGATGCGAATCGCCACGCCCTCGGGAACCGGCCCATCGAACGGATGACCGGCGTAACTCTGCCCGACCACCGGCAGAGTTTCCAGGCCGGCACACGCAGCAAAGTTGAAAGCAAAGCCATCCATGGCCGAATTATCCGCCGGCGGTTGCGCCCAGCGCGCATGAACATCTTCAGCCAGCACCAGACCGCAGGCCGTATCCAGATGTTTTTCGACCGGGGGCAAAGGTGAAATATGCGTCAAAACCAGCTTAATCGCTTCGGCGTAAGTCAGCATAAAAAATCTTTCTAAGCGGTGAAATTAATCTGCCAACTGCGCAATATCGTCACCTGGGTTGATGATCCCACCTTCAATCACCCGGGCAAAAATGCCCTCTTTCGGCATAACACAATCACCCGCCTGGTAGTAAATCGCACAGCGATTATGGCACTCTTTGCCGATCTGCGTGACTTCCAGCAGGGTCGCACCAATTTTCAACCGGGTTCCAAGCGGCAGGCTGACCAGATCAATGCCTTCGGTGGTCAGATTTTCGGCAAAATCGCCTTTATCGACATCCAACCCCAGGGCCTGCATTTTGGCAATACTTTCCTGCGCCAGCAGACTAACCTGACGATGCCAGTCGCCAGCATGAGCGTCGCCGACAATGCCGTGAGCGGGGCGCAATTCAACCCGTTCGACCGGGGTTTTACGCTCACCTTTGTTTTCACTCACACAGGTCGCAATAACTTTAGCCATGGTTCTTTCTCCTTCAGAGCGAGCTAAGGTTTGAACCGTCAACCCTCATCGGACTCTGCAAAATGAGCGACAAAACGTCGATCGATCTCAGCGCGCACTCCGTTTATCAGGGATTCATAGTTTTTGAGCAAGACCTTGGCTTCAGCAGTGAGACGTGCGCCGCCTCCGCCTTTGCCACCCTTGGTGCGTTCCAGCACCGCAAAAGGGGCAATATTTTCCAAATCGCGCAATTGGCTCCAAGCCCGCCGATAGCTGATGCCCAGTTCGATGGCCGCGGCGCGGATAGAGCCGGTGCGCTCAACCGCCTGGAGCAAGCGCTCACGCCCACCACCGAGAAGAGGTTGCCCCGCAACCTCCAACCAGATTTTACTGCGGACGTAAATCTCGTTATGCTTTTTTTGCATAACGAGATCATAGGGAAAAACCTGAATTTGTCAAGAAAAT
>JAACTI010000463.1 GCA_009993495.1 Deltaproteobacteria bacterium
CTGAAAATACGGGCGTCAAAACGGTTTTGATCGTCGATGATGAAAAATCATTTCTGTTATCTTTGCGTGATGGGTTGAAGCGCCACGAAGACAATTTCAGAGTGCTGACCGCCGAAAATGGCAAGGAGGCAATTTCGTTGTTACGGGCGTTGCCGGTTGACCTGCTGATTACCGATCTTAAAATGCCTCACCTTGATGGTTTTGAACTCTTGGCCTGGACTACGCGCGAAAAAACGGGGCTGCCCGTGATTGTGATGACGGCATTCGGCACGGCCGAGATTGAAGCGCAGTTGGCTGAAATCGACTCCTTGCAGTATCTCGAAAAGCCCCTGGCCCTTTCTGACCTGGAAACTGCAATCTTTACCGCCCTCAAGGCCAAAGCGCGCAGTTACATCCGTGGCATTACCCTCGCGACCTTCATTCAGCTGATACATATTGAAAAGAAAAGTTGCACGCTCAAAATCAGTCGTGGCGAAGACCTGGGTTACCTCTTTCTGTGGGCGGGCGAACTTTACGATGCCAAGTATGGTACTCAGAGTGGTGAGGCCGCCGCCTACGAAATACTGTCATGGGAAGAGACCGAAATTGAAATGGATTCCCACTGCCGCCATCAGGAGCGGATCATCACATCGAGTCTGGAATACTTGCTGATCGACGCCTATCGTCTCCGTGACGAAAAGCAAAAACCGAATCAGATCCACGGGCAGCCTGCATCGATACCGTCTGAATCCGTAGGTCTTCAGGGGGCTTCAGATATTTCCCCCGCTGAGGCCGTAACTACGGAAAAATCACCAGCGGCTCTGGCGCGAATGAAGCTGGTGAATGTCCTTGAACGCCACCAGGGAATTCAGGAGTTTGCGCTGTTTGATGCCAGTGGATTTATTGAAAATCGGAATGAAGGGCGCTGTGAGCTAAATGATTTTGACCCGGAAATATTTGTGATGCAGGTCGAGAATCTTGCCGCAACCCTGAGTTTTGGATCTTTCAATCATATCATTATCACGACCTCAAATCGCCGCCATTGTTTGTTGTTTCGTATTCGGGAGCATCGCGTGGTGGCGCGGTTGCTGAAGGGGCAGCGCCCCGCCGAGGTGATGAAGCAGGTCAGTCAATATTTGCACGATTGAAACTCATGGGAGCGACGTGTGGCAGTGTCACAAAAAGGAGCGAAAAATGAAGCAGGCCATTGAAGAACTCAAGGCCATACCCGGCGTTGTGGGAGCTTGTCTCTTCGGCAGCCAGGAGGGGGTGTTGCAGTGCAATCTTCCCGGCATATTTAAACCCGAAAAGTTGACCGCGGTTGGCCAGCAACTGTCCCGGCTGCTGGCGGCAGGACGCATGAGCTTGAACGATATGCAGGATCTTTCCCTGCACTTCGATGAGTCGGTGGTCATCGCACGTGAATTGCACAAGGGTTTGATTCTGTTTGCCCTCTGTGATCCATCTTTCAATCATAATCTGCTGACCATGTCGCTGAATTTGTTGCAAGATGAGCTGCGTGAAAAAGTGGAAACGCCTGTGGTTGCTAGGTCTACTGACGTGACTGCGCCCCTTGCGGACAATTCTGTGGAGAGCGCTGCGGGTGTTGCCGCTTCTCTTTCGTCGGTGGAATATCTGAAATGGAAACCGTTGCTAACCGACGCCTTGGCCAAGGTTATGGGGCCGATGGCCGGAATTATTGTCGATGAAATTTATGCCGACTGGTTGCAATCCCAGGCCCAGGCCGCTGGTCTGTCCACCCTGCTTGAAATGATCCGGGCGGAAATTGATGATGGGCAGAAGATTGCAACCTTTGACGCCCTTATCGAACCACATCTGCCGTCATAAAGAAGGAAATTATGGCAACTGCAAAGGAATTTATTGACCGGGTCAGCCAGATTGACGGCGTTGCAGGCTGTGTGCTGCTGCGCGAAGATGGCCAGACCCTGGGTTTCAG
>JAACTI010000464.1:0-827 GCA_009993495.1 Deltaproteobacteria bacterium
ATATTCCCTACCAGGCGCAGTATGTTTTATGGAAAGACGCCGTCAAACGAAAAAGCGAGGAATGGTTGCATGTAGTGGCAGAGCTTATGGAAATATGCGCGATTCGGCCCTTGGTTGACTGTCCGGATACGATTCAGGCGATGCTCGCATCCAAGCGGACGCGATTGGAAAAGACCATAGCGCATTGCCGAGAAAAAGGATTTACGCATACGGTATCGTATCTTGAGAATGCCCGCGGCGATATGTTTACGGCTATAGAAAATCGATTGGAGGGCAAGACAACGAGCCGGGTAGAACGACTGTTCCGGACGGTGAACATGAGGGTCAATGTGAGCAAGTGGAGTACGGAAGGGGCGCTTAACGTCACCAAGGTTCGCCTCGCTTATTACTACAATGGGTTTGATGCGTAGGTTTGTTTATATCAGCACAATATCCATTTTCTCCAATGTCTCTCACAAGAAACACACGTATCGGGGAGTTTCTCTTCTGGGAGTAGAACTATAGAGAATATGAGGTATTTTCCCAATTATGAGACATGTTGCAGACGGATATTTGAATAGGTGTGCATGTAAAACTTTTCTTGACATTCACATTTTGGAGTGATAATCTGTCAGCATCATTTAGTAAATGGAGGGCTTTTTATCAGGTCTCCTATTGACAACGCTACTAAATTTTTACAAGGAGGGAAGCCGTGGCTTTAAGAGACATTAGAGAATTCATAGAGGTTTTAAAGGCTAACCAGGAACTGCAAACCATAGACCGGGAGGTGGACTGGAATCTGGAAATCGGGGCCATTACCCGGCGGTGCTGCGAGATCTCCGCACCAT
>JAACTI010000464.1:928-1055 GCA_009993495.1 Deltaproteobacteria bacterium
GATGCTCGTCCGGTCGATATTATCAGGGAATATATGAAACGACGGGAGACCCCTGTCAAGCCGGTCCTGGTTTCAGATGGGCCGTGTAAAGAGGTTAAACATATTGGTGATGATGTGAACCTCTTAG
>JAACTI010000464.1:1183-1325 GCA_009993495.1 Deltaproteobacteria bacterium
GAAAAAACATTGGGTGGCCTCTTTGTTCCCATCCAGGATGGCCCGTCAATTTACTATCAAAAATATGAGGCCCGGAACAAACCGATGGAATTTGCCACGGTTATCGGTCCGGATCCGATCAGCGCCCTGGTTTCCTGTAATT
>JAACTI010000467.1 GCA_009993495.1 Deltaproteobacteria bacterium
ATCCAGCACAATGCTCGCTGTGGCTGCGGCACTGATATTGCCCACCGCATCCTTTGTCCAGAGATAAACACTAACCGTGCCATCAGCCGTTCCAAGATCAAAGGTTGTTGGTTCCTCTGCCAGCCATCGTAAGTCACCTTCAGCCGGCTTACCACTCACAGTCCCAATCAACCAGCCCACTGCCTCAACATCATTATTCACGCTTACCATTACCTGTCGTGTCTTGGTGTAACTTGCCCCTTGATTCAGGGTAAGGGTTGGTGTGGCAATGGATATGTCGTATCGCCAATTGGTATTTGACGCTTGCCCACAATTGCTGGCAAGATCGTATCCCTCAAGACTAACAGCGTAAACAGCCCCATCCCGCAGGCTTAATGTTTCGCCAGAAAGCATCATCTCATGGCTGCCAGCAGTAATACTGCCAATCGTAGAGGTATGCACAGTATCCGTTGCCCCGCCAATACGGTTAAAGGTTAATCTCATCGTACCACTTCCTATGTTTTCCGAAAGGGTATAGCTGAGGGTAATACTTCCATTGCTTACCCCACCGGTTGATGGGGAATTCAGAATAATGATGGGTTTGGTCATATCCAAGATAATAGTTGCAATAGCACCGTTGATATTTGAAGCACTGTCCCTCATCCACAGATAAACTGTCTTAGTACCCTCACCATTGCTCAAGGTAAATATAGTGGGCATGGTATCCCTCCAGCCTGAATCATCTGCCTTTGGCTGGCTTGTTTGTAACTCACTCAATAGCCATCCAAAGGCTCCCTCAGCCGATATCTCCACCTTGACCATGGCTGAAGTGGTGTAGGTACTGCTGTTGATAGTTTGATCCCGCAACACAAAGGCAGCAGTGCCAACGGCTGTATCGTATCGCCAGTTGGTATGAGTAGATGGTGTGCCGACATTTCCGGCTAAATCTGAGGCAAACAGTGTTACGGTATATGTTCCATCAGGCAAGGATAGGGCAGGAATAATGGTCTGTGTGCCTGCCTTTGGGGATAGTCCTGTGCTCAGGGTAGAGGCTGTCCCACCTTGTCTTGAAAATACCAGCATCAATGTTTCTGTAGCTATGGACTCAGAAAGATTGTACATTACCACAAGTTGATTAGCTGTCTTGTCTGCCTCAGGCTTTAACAATTCAAGCCGTGGGCTGATAGTGTCCAGTGTAATTGTGCCCTGTGCCGGGAATAGGCAGATATTGCCAACGCTATCCTTGACCCAGAGATAAATATGCTTGATTCCATCACCAGTGCTCAAGGTAAATGTGGTAGGTGTTGCTGATTGCCAACCACTTGATGGCTGTGTTGTCTGCGTCTCGCTTATCAACCAGCCGCTTGTATCTACATCATTGCTAATGGATACCGTGATGGTGCGTGTTGCTGTATATGCCACGGAAAGAGTGAACCCAGGTGTTGAGATGAAGTTGTCGTATTTCCATGAAGTCGTTACGCTTGAAGTATTGCCAGCCAGATCGCAAGCCTCAAGGGTTACTGTGTATGTTGCCCCATCCTTGAGATAATCGTACAACGACCGTTCACCATCGCTGTTCAAATCAGTTCCATTCAGGGTAATACTACCGCCTGTGCATTCCACCAATACCCGATGTGGGGAATTGGCATCTGCCAGACTATTGAATGTGATACTTGCGGTTGCTATTAGTTTGGAAAACTGATATGCCACGGCAATGCTCTGATTATCCACAATCGGCATGGTCAAGGTCATGGTCGCTGGCACGGTATCCAGCACAATGCTCGCTGTG
>JAACTI010000470.1 GCA_009993495.1 Deltaproteobacteria bacterium
AGGCTCATTCGCTTTTCCCTTCCACGATGGCAGGCTCATTCGCTTTTCCCTTCCACGATGGCGATTTCTTCGGGGGTCAAGTCGTAGAGCTTGTAAACAAGCTGGTCAATCTCTCGCTCCAATGCCGTCGTGTCCGCTTTCGGGTCGCGCTGCTTCGCGGCGAGAATGCGGTCAACGAGGGTGACGATAGGCTTCTGCTTATATTGTTCTGCTTTCAGAAAAGGAATGGATTTGAGAATGTTAATGTAAAGTTGTGGTTTTGTAGTACCTTCAACTTGTGAAGCAAGAAGGTAATACCGACGAACAAGCGCGGAGTTGAGCAATCCAAGGACATAGTGCAAAGACACTTCATGTTTAAGTTCATCTCTCACAATACATTGGAATATCGAGTTCGGGAAATAGTATTGCTCTATATCTATCGTTGCCATGATGGTCGGCTCTGTCTGTCGCATAACGATCTTTTCTGCGGACTGAAAACACAGCATTCGTTTGGGTGAATCGTAGGAAAATCCCGGTCGTTTGAAGTTTCTCGTATGTTCTGGCTTGAGAATCCACCATCCATCCCAAGCTAAGTGGCCATAGCGACAAGGTATTGACTTTCCTTTCCTCAAGGCCTTTTTGTAGTGGGAATTGATTGATGGAGTTTTGTCCGTCATAATTTCGCTCAAAATGTTTGCGGTTTGAACCCCATCCGTAATGACACAAACCTTATCCAGAAACATGCAATTACGTTTGCTTTGCATTCGGGATTTCAAAGTCAAGTAGTCGAGGTCAAAGAAGACTTTGAACGTATGTATCTCTCGTCCGTTGCTCCTCAATTGCACCTCGGTCTCAATGAACTCTTTATCCTGTCTCTGTCGTATCACAGATCTGTCGGGAAGAGATTTGCCAATCACCAAATCTCGGCTAGCGTACTTGGCAAAGATGAGCATTGAGGCGGGATTATTCACAGCGTCGAAATAACCTTCCTTCAATGAAGTGACTTCACGCCAATGTTGATGGGTATGCTTTCTAAAACTGACGAAGTACTCACCAATCCATAAGTGCTCAGGAAGGACAAAGGCAGCCGAAGCATCGTTACCCATTAGGCGTGTCAGCGACAACTCAACAAAACAACAGGAAAGGTCGAAGCGCGATTGGATTGAATACGAATACAAATTGCGTAGTTTTGTTTTGAGTCCTTCTTCAATCGAATCATTTGATACCCAAGGGGGATTCCCGATAACCACATCAAACCCACCCTCGCGTTGAAACACTTCGGAGAAGAAAATCTCAAAATCAAAATCTACCTCGTACCCCAAGCTTCTTTTTGACGCGGCAAAACATTCCGAAAGCAGTTTATCCACTTGCGCTTTCAACCGCGCGTTTTTCGCGTGGTCAGTCTCGTCAAAAAGCTTGTCTTTCAACATTTCAATCTCAA
>JAACTI010000471.1 GCA_009993495.1 Deltaproteobacteria bacterium
GAGATGCCGATAAAAAAAGGCATCCGCAAACTGTGCCGCGCCAGAAGGCCAAAGGCCGCGCCGGGGTTGCGCACATAGGTCAGATGAAAAAAATTCTCGACCAACTCAATAGATTGATGCAGTTGCATAGAACTGCTCACCAGCCATTTGGCCAGCTGATCCATAAGCAGAGAAAAACCCGCGATGCCGAAAAACCAGCGGTAAGCTCTCATCAACCCGCCGCCAGGGCCGCAACACAACGTCCGCAGATTTGTAGATGGCTGTCATTCTGGCCGACATCCGCAACATAATTCCAGCAGCGTTCGCACTTTTCACCCTGAGCAAGTTCAACTTTGATGAACAGCCCCGCAATCTCCTCGGCAGGCGTTGCGCCTTCAAGTTCGGCGCAGATTTCAACTTGCGAAACAATCAAATAGGCTGGCAGCAAAGAAAGATAGTCGTTGAGCAAGCTTTTCAGTTCGGCAGGAACAACCAGCAAAACCCGCGCCTCAAGGGACTGGCCGATGTTTTTTTCGCTGCGGGCGACCTCCAGAACCTTGGAAATCGCGCCGCGAACCTTTTGCAGCTTTTCATAGCGTTCTTCCAGCGCCGGATCCCGCCAGGCCCCCTGATTATCCGGGGCCGCCGCCAAATGAACACTCGCTTCCCGATCGCCCGGAATTTCAGCCCAGATTTCATCGCTGGTAAAACTCAGTACCGGCGCCAGCATCCGGGTTAAGGCATCGAGAATCAGATAGATAGCGGTCCGTGCGCTGCGATATTCCAAGCTACTTTTCGCGCTGGTGTAGATGCGATCTTTGAGAATATCCAGGTAAAAGGCACTCAGATCAATAGCGCAGAAGTTGTGAATCGCGTGATAAATAACGTGAAATTCGTAATCCTGGTAAGCCTTTTCAACCCGCGCAATCAAACCCGCCAGGCGTGACAGGGCCCAACGATCGAGTTCCAGCATCTGGTCAAAGCCAACACTGTCCTGCGCCGGCACAAAACCTTTGAGATTGCCCAGAATATAACGAGCGGTATTGCGAATGCGCCGATAGGCATCGGACAAACGTTGCAAAGTTTCCTGCCCCAGGCGGATATCGTCACGGTAATCGGTGGCGGCGACCCACAACCGCAAAATTTCAGCACCATACTGGTTGATGATCTCTTCAGGGGCGATGACATTGCCCGTCGATTTCGACATGGGACGACCGGCATGATCCAGCACAAAGCCGTGAGTCAGCACCGCATGATAGGGCGCGCGATCCCGCGTGGCCACCGATTCGAGCAAGCTCGAATGGAACCAGCCGCGATGTTGATCCGAGCCTTCCAGATACATATCCGCCGGGCTCTGCAAAGTGTCGCG
>JAACTI010000223.1 GCA_009993495.1 Deltaproteobacteria bacterium
GTCAATATCGACCCCAAGGTCCCGATCTTCCCCAACAGCGATGAAGGCTTCGTCGCCGACCTGCGCGAGATCCTGCCCTTGCTGGTTGAACGGGTCAAATCCGCCGCGGGAGGTGCCGCATGAACAGGAATTTCGATGCCATTGTGGTCGGCGCCGGTCCGGCCGGCTCTTCGGCGGCCCTGACCATGGCCCGCGCCGGACTGAAGGTCGCGCTCCTCGAACGGGGCGCCTTTCCGGGCGAAAAGAACATGTTCGGCGGCGTGCTCCATCGCCTGACCGCCCTGGAGGATATTTTTCCCGACTTCTGGAACCAGGCGCCCCTGGAGCGGCATATCGTCAAAAAAGCCCTGACCTTCATGACCGGCGAGTCGAGCTTCAACGTCAATTTCGACACTGAAGTTTCCGACCGCACCCCCTACAACGGCTATACGGTTTCGCGTCCTAAATTTGACCGCTGGCTGGCCGACGAAGCGGTCAAGGCCGGAGCAACGCTGCTCAATCGCTCCACCGTCGACAATGTGGTGAAAGAGGGCAAACAGGTGGTCGGCGTCACCCTGCTGCGGGACGGCAGTGAGCTGCGTGCCCCCATCGTAATCGCCGCCGACGGCGTGTTGTCCTTTACGGCCCAGAAGGCCGGTTTACGCCGCGCACAGTTCAATCCTTCACATCTGGCGGTGGGCGTCAAAGCCCTCATCGATATGCCCAAGGAAGTGATTGACGACCGCTTCGGGCTGGTGCGTGATCAGGGGGCCTCAAACGAAATCGTCGGCTGTACCTCGGGCGTGCGCGGCGGCGGTTTTCTCTACACCAACTACGATTCCCTGTCCGTCGGGCTGGTGCTGCATCTTTCCAGCCTGAGTCAGGGCACCAAAACCCCCTACGATCTGCTCAACGAATTTATGGCTCAGCCGCAAATGGCCAAGCTGCTGCGTGGCGGACAGTTGCAGGAATATTCCGCCCATCTGGTCCCCGAAGGCGGGCTGGAAATGGTGCCGCAAATCGACGGCGACGGCATTCTCGTCGCGGGGGATGCCGCTGGCATGTGCATTGTGACTGGCCTGAATCTCGAAGGAATCAACCTGGCGACCCAGTCGGGCGTCATCGCCGGGCAAACGGCGATCAAGGCCCATCAGGAAGGCAACTTCACCCGCTTTGTGCTGCGCGATTATCGCAAACTGCTGGAAAAAACCTACGTTATCAAAGACCTCAGGCTTTACCGACGCACCCCGCAGATGCTGCACAATGACCGGATCTATCGCCAGTACCCGGAGTTTGTCTGCGGCCTGATGGACGAAATCTACCGCATCGACGGCACGCCAAAACAGAGCATGACCAAAATGCTGCTGGGTGCCGCCCGGAAAACGATCGGTCTGAAAAACCTGATGGCGGATGTCTACGCCGGCTGGAGAGCCCTATGAAAATCAATCTGGACGAAATCTTTGATTACACCAGTTTCAGCGTCGACCGCGAAGCGCACATCGTCCTCGAAAGCGACCAATGCACCAGCTGCGACCAGCGCGCCTGCGTGGTGTGTTGCCCGGCACGTTGCTATTCCTGGGACGAAGAGGCGCGCAAAATGACCTTTGTCCATGACGGCTGCCTCGAATGCGGCACCTGCTACGTGGTCTGCCGCAAAGAGGCCTTCAGCCGCTGGCGCTATCCGCGTGGCGGGTTCGGGGTTTCCTTCCGGATGACCTGAACATTTTCTGCGGGAAACCCTGACTGCAGGTGCTGTGCGCCCGACGGTCTGAAAAAACGGGAGTTAAATCATGGCACAAAAACCGATCCGGATCCTTGTTCTGTTGCGCGAAACCTGCGACCCGCATCCGCCGGTGCGCATGACCGCCGACGGCTTTTCCGTGGATGAACGCGGCCTGCGGCGCATCAGCAACCCCGCCGATCTGGCGGCGCTGGAGCAAGCCCTGCGCCTGGCGGAAAAAATATCCGCCGAAGTCAGCGTGCTGGCGATTGGCCCGCAGCGCCTCGACGACCACCTGCGCCTGGCCTTGTCCATGGGCGCCAAAAGCGCACTGCGGGTCTGGAGCGGACATTTTCAGGGGGGCGATGCCCATGCTGAGGCCCGCGTTCTGGAACGCATCTGCACAATTCTGGCACCCGACCTGCTCTTTAGCGGTTCAACCCTGCTCGACCGCGACGACGACCCGGTACCGGCTCTGGCCGCGGCCCAACGTGGCCAGTCCTGCCTGCCTGCGGCGCTAAATGTCCAGCTGGAAAAAGGTCAGGTTCTGGTTCTGGGCAAGGGGGATCGCGGTGCACGGCAGAAACGAATTGCCCCCCTCCCCTGTACGATTTTGTTCGCCGACGAGAGTGCCGACCCGCGCTATCCCGATCAGCAGGCTCTGCTGGACGCCCTGGACGCAGATATCGAGGTCTGGGGCCTAGCGGAACTCGGCATCTCGGTACGTGAGCTGGGCGCTGCCGGCGCTCTCTTGACGCGGGGTCGCTGCGCCCAGCCACGCCCCAACCCACAACGCACGGTCACTCCCGATGCCGATTTGCCCGCCTTTGAACGGATTCTGGCCCTGTTGTCGGGCGGCCTCAAACAGCGTGCAGGTAAAATTTACACTCTTTCCGCAGAACAAACGGCGGACAAACTGCTGCAAATCTTCACCGCTGAAGGTTTGCTCGGCGGCGAAACCCCATGAATTATCGACTGGCAGAAGGGATCAGCATCGAAGAACACGACGGTGGCGGTTTTCTGCTCTCCCTGCGCCCCCTGCAGCTGATCCGGCTCAATCGTCCGTTGCTGGCGCTTGCGCAACGGCTGCAGCATGAGGCCGTCACCCCGGCCAGTGCGGCGGAAGCCCGTGTTTTGGACAGCCTGGTCAAGCGCGGTTTTGTCACGCGTGAATGGCCGGCCCTCGACCCGCTGAACCAGCCCCTGGTGAGTATTGTAATCCCGGTCAAGGATCGGGCGGCCGAACTGCATGACTGCCTGACCTCCCTGAGTGAACTCGATTATCCGCCAGAAAAACTGGAGATTATCGTCGTCGATGACGGCAGCCGTGACGCCACACCCGAGGTTGCCCAGGCAGCAGGGGCCAGGGTCATTCCCTCCGGCAGCATCGGCGGTGGCCCGGCTGCGGCGCGCAACCGGGGTGCAGCCGCCGCCCAGGGAGAAATTCTGGCGTTTATTGATTCAGACTGTACCGCCTCAAAGCAATGGCTGAAGGAACTGCTGCCGGTCTTCACCGAGGAGCAGGTCGCAGCCGTGGGCGGCTGGGTGGACGGCATGCACGACGCAGCGCCCCTTGATCGCTACGAAGCGGTGATGTCCAGTCTGAATCTGGGACGTCGGGCGATGAGCGGCAATGCTGGGGGTGATACTTTCTATCTCCCCTCATGCAATCTGCTGGTGCGCCGCACGGCCTTCAACGCCGCCGGTGGCTTCCGCGCCGAACTGCAGGTGGGCGAGGATGTTGATCTCACCTGGCGACTGCGCGATGGCGGCAGAACCATCGTTTACCTGCCAAAGGGAACCGTCTGCCACGCCCA
The DNA here is from genome assembly GCA_009993495.1 of Deltaproteobacteria bacterium. Lineage (GTDB taxonomy): Bacteria > Desulfobacterota > Desulfuromonadia > Desulfuromonadales > Geopsychrobacteraceae > Geopsychrobacter. The sequence goes on from JAACTI010000223.1 coordinate 3,517, forward strand.
TCGCAGTCGGCTCTGGTCATTTATGCAGCGCCGCTTCGATTATGGCACCTCGGAAGGTTTACTCCAGCAGCTGCACCCGGTGCGCGGCAAGAAAATGCGCCTGCCCCCTCTTTTGATTCTGCCGCTGCTTATGATGCTTATCTCCGTTCTGAGCTTTTCATTGCTGCCGCTGCTGCCGGCTTTGATTTTGCTGCTGGCGGATGGCCTGCGCTGCCGTCGCCGCATCAAAAGCCAGGGTCTTGTGCTCCCCCTGTTCAAGGTGCTTTGCGCCCGGCTGCGTGCGACCGCCAGCCTCGGCTACTATCTGGGCTATCACCTGCTGCGTTACTACCTGCCGCTGCTGCTCATTTGCAGCCTGTTTTATGCCCCCCTTTGGCTGTTCCTGTTGCTTACCCTGCTAGGCGTCGCCACCGTCGATCATCAGGTGCGCAAAGCCAGACTCGCCCTGCCCTTTTTCTGTTTTTTTTATCTGTGCGAGCAGCTGGCCTACGGCAGTGGCGTCTTCATGGGATGCCTGCGCCTGAAAAAATTTGCCAGCTATCGGCTTGATCTGCAGGCCGAGTAATTCACTCCCTTTGAATTGTCTTCATTCACCCACTGAATCCGCCTCGGATCCTGTCACCTGCGATTTTTATTATTTCTGGCCGACAAGAGCCGAGCTGAACTTTTCCCAAAGTGTCAAACGGAAAAAAAAGGGAATTCTAATTGTCGTTATTCAGAAGGATCTGGCTTTTTGTCAATTTTTTCTTGATGCTGAAGTACAAGAATGAGATAAGATTGTTCAATAAAGTTTTGGTGTCAAAGTTCATGGCCATTATACCAGTATTTCTTTCGATAGGCCAATGATGCAAACAGAGACTCCGTCAACAGAAGCACGCAGGCTGTCTCTCCGCGCCGGTAAAGTCGCCGGGGTTTATGCCGTCTTCGGTCTCTGCTGGATACTTTTCTCTGACCAACTCCTTCTGCTTTTAACCCATGATGCAAACCACCTGGCGCGATTACAGACTTTAAAAGGCTGGTTCTTCATCGCCGTGACTGCGGCTATCCTTTTCATCATGGTGCGTCAGGCTCTCGCGACCCAGAAGAGAGGAAACTTCTCCTTATGGCAAAGCGAAAGACGCTTTCGCACCCTGCTCGATACAATCCCCGACTTGATTTGGCTGAAAGATGCCGAGGGCGTGTACCTGTCCTGCAACGCATCCTTTGAGCGTTTCTTCGGCGCGAAAGAGACGGATATCGTCGGCAAGACGGATTACGCTTTTGTCGACCAGCAACTGGCCGATTTCTTTCGTGAGAATGACCGCAAGGCGATGGCCGCCGGAAAACCCACCAACAACGAAGAATGGATCACTTTTGCTGACGATGGCTATCGTTGCTTGCTGTTGACAACCAAAACACCGATGTATGACGCCGCTGGAAATATCATTGGTGTTCTGGGCATCGGACGTGACATCAGTGCGTTGAGACAGGCCGAAGAAGAAAGACTCAAGCTTGAAAGTCAGCTGCTGCAGACCCAGAAGATAGAATCAATCGGCCAGCTCGCCGGCGGCGTTGCTCATGATTTCAACAACATGCTGGGAGTCATCCTCGGACACGCAGAGCTTGCCCTCGCCAGGGTGGATCCTGCTGAACCAGTTATTTCCAATCTGAGGGAAATACAGAAGGCGGCACAACATTCCGCCGGGCTGACGCGGCAACTGCTGACCTTTGCCCGCAAGCAGGCCATTGCGCCCGAGGTTCTGGACTTGAATGAGACCATCACCGGGATGCTGAAAATGCTGCAAAGGCTAATCGGTGAGCATATCCAATTAACTTGGACGCCGACAACGCACCTCTGGCCAATCAAGATCGACCCAACCCAGGTGGAGCAGATTTTGGCCAATTTGTGTGTCAACGCCCGCGATGCGATCTCGGGGAACGGCCAGATAAGGATCAAGACCTCGAATTGCACCCTCGATGAGAGCGACTGCGCTGCTCATTCATTCGAACTCCAGCCAGGAGATTATGTTCAACTCTCTGTCAGTGACGACGGCAGCGGCATGGATCAGGAGATTCAGACCCATATTTTCGAGCCTTTTTACACCACCAAAGACGTTGGTTCCGGAACCGGTCTGGGCTTAGCCACGGTCTATGGTGCGATCAAGCAGAACCATGGCTTTATCACCTGTCACAGTGAACCGGGGCAGGGAACGGTCTTCAATCTTCATTTTTCGCGGGTGGCAACAGCAGAAAGCTCGGAGCCGGATGCGGCAGAGAAAACCCACCATCGGGGAACCGAAACCATACTACTGGTCGAAGATGAAGAAATGCTGCTTCAACTGGAGGCCTCCACCCTTAATGAAAGCGGCTATCAGGTACTGGCTGCCGCAACGCCCGACCTGGCCCTGTCTCTGGTGCAGAAACACGCCGGATCCATCGATTTATTAGTGACAGACATGATTATGCCGGTGATGAACGGCAAGGAATTATCTGCCAAGTTACAACTCCTGCGGCCTGGAATGAAGACTCTTTTTGTATCCGGATATTCAGCCGACATTATCTCCCGTCGGGGTGTAATCGAAGCAGGCGTTCATTTTCTGCAGAAACCGGTCTCGATTGCATCTCTGACTGCTAAAGTCCGGGAGATCCTGGATGAACCAGACACGTAAGACCAGATGTGAGATCGCTGGGAGGTTATCCCTTTCACTTTCGTATTTTGGGGCTTCTCTCTGGGCGTCTAACTCCCGATGGTGATAGACTCAGATCAGTCATCAAACTATCAGACAGGGAGCTCATCATGAATCTATTCGAATTTGCACTGAAAATGGAAAAAGAGGGTCAGGCCTATTATGAAAAACTCGCCGATCAGACCGATCTTCCGGGGCTGAAAACCATTTTTTCACGATTGGCTGAAGATGAGCAGAAACATTATGCGATTTTTCAACGCTTGCAGGCAGGCCAGACGGCTCCAGATTTGCAGCAGAGCAGCACCCTCGACCAGGTCGAGAATATTTTTGCCGGCCTTCCTCTGCCGGAGGTGGCGAGCAAAAACTTGGCGGAAACGCTGGAGGCTTATCGGTACGCCATGAAAGTCGAAGCCGATAGTGTTGCATTATATAAAAAGGGTGCCGTCGAAGAGGATAATCCCAAAACCAAGGAGCTGCTGCTACGAATCGCCGCCGAAGAACAGCGACATTTCGATATCATGGAGAATGTTTTTCACTTCGCCAATGCGCCCAATCAATATCTGGCCGACGCCGAATTCACTAATCTGAACCAGTGGCATCAATTCGGGCGGGATATCGACAGCTGACGCCTGTTTTTTTATTCTGGCGGAAAACACAGTCAGAAGGGAGTTAA
>JAACTI010000224.1 GCA_009993495.1 Deltaproteobacteria bacterium
GTAACAAATTGACCAGCACCTGACGCAGGCGATCCGCGTCGCCGATCAAGCGCGGCACCTCAGATTCCACCACCAGGTCAAAAGTCATTGAACGAAAAAGTTTCTGGGGTTGCAACGACGCCCAGGTTGCTTCAACCAGCTCTTTGAGATCAAGCGCTTCCCACTGACGGGCACCAGTGCGCGACAGACTCAAGAGGCCCCCGGTTATGCGCTTACACCGCAGGCATTCATCAATGATCGCCTGAATATCATCACGCAGGGCGTCATCGGGCGGCAAATCTTCTAATATCAGTTGCGCATAGCCCAAAATAATCCCGACCGGATTGTCGATTTCATGGGAAACCCCGGCAGCAACCTGGCCAACCGCGGCCAGACGTTCGGCCCGCGTCAGGCGTTCGTAAATGCGCAAAAGTTCTTCGTTGGCCTGAGTCAGTTGTTGGTTGCGCTGGGTCAATGCGGCGCGACTGGTTCCCAGACTGGAGGCCATCTCGTTAAAAGCCGAGGCCAAAATGGTCAATTCGTCGGCCCCGCGCAGAGGAATGCGGGTCTCCAGCTCGCCACGCGTAATGGATCGGGCGCCTTCCGTCAACTGGTTGAGAGGTCGGGTCAGACGCTGCGCCACCAGAGCGGCCAGCAGCAGGGAAACCAGGGCGGCACCAACAGCAATGGTAACATAATCACGGTGCATTTCTGCCAGTAGCTGCTCGACACTGCGGTAAGAATAATAAAAACGCACCGTCAGCAAACGTGTCCCCGACGGACTGAATGCGGGGACACTGACATCAAGAACGGGACGCCCGTTCATGTCGGCGGTCACACGATATTTCAAGGTGTTTTCCGCCGCATCCAGCGGCGTTGCGGCAGGCAGGTCCTGAGCACTAAAACCGGGAAAGATCGAAGACACAAACAGAGGATGACCACTGGTGGAATAAAGTTCAAAACGCATCAGATCGGGGCTGAAACTCAAAGTGCCCAGGGCATCACCCGCCTGCTGCGCCGGCAGACGATGAAAATCACCCCGAAAACGTTTCAAAATTTCTGGAGTGGCAAAGCGGGCCGCCGACAGGTGCTGTTCTTGTAAATACTGCCGCCACAAGCGCGTCTGACGCATTTCCAGCAGGCCAAAAGTGACCAGCAGCAGCGCCAGCAAAACGCTTCCGGTATAGATAAAAAGTTTTTTCGCAAGACCCATGCACTACCTTTTAGATCATTTTTTCAATAAGTTACAGAATTATTTTTAGCGTCAACCAGAGATTTATCAGGATACGGTATTTTTATGTTTGACAGTTTCCGCCCAGACACCTAAAATCATGACCGTTTGGGTTATTATTCCTTTTCTCTCATTGACATCCCCTGACTTTCGATTAAACTTTGCGCCAATAAATCCCGGCTAACGGGAATCATCACAAGGAGGCCCTATGCAGAACCAGCAGTACAACACGGACATTGTGAAAAGTTTCGTCCACTGGAGCCTGCTCTGGGGGCTGGTCGCAGTTCTGGTTGGTGTGATGGCATCCATCCAGATGACCAACCCCGAGTTCAATCTGCCACCCTATTTGACCTTCGGTCGCCTACGTCCGGTGCACACCAACGCCGGTCTTTACGGCTGGGGCGTCGGCATGATTTTCGCGACCTTTTTTTATATGGTTCAGCGCCTGTGCAAAATTCGCCTGTGGAGTGACAAGCTCGCAACTTTTCAGCTGTATTTATTTAATGCCACCATCATTGCCGCAGCCGTCACTCTGCTTATGGGCTTCACCAGCAGCAAGGAATATCATGAACTGGAATGGCCTCTGGATGTGATGATTGTGGTCTTGTGGGTTGCTTTTGCCATCAACATTATCATGACGATTATGCAGCGCAAAGAAGAACAGATGTACATTTCTCTGTGGTACATGCTGGCGTCGATTGTCGGGGTGGCCATTCTGTATCTGGTCGACTCGGCAGCGGTGCCAGTGACCCTCTTTAAATCCTACTCGGCCTACGCGGGCACCAACGATGCCAACGTTCACTGGTGGTTCGGCCACAACGCCGTCGCTATGGCTTTTACCGCCCCCCCCCTGGCCATGTTTTATTATTTTCTGCCCAAATCGACCGGAGTGCCCATTTACAGCCATCGGCTGTCGATTATTGCCTTCTGGTCGCTGATCTTCATGTACCTGTGGACCGGCGCACATCACCTGCTATGGACACCGGTTCCCGACTGGATTCAGACCCTGGCCATGGCTTTTTCAGTGATGCTGATTGCCCCCTCCTGGGGTTCGGTGATCAACGGCTACCTGTCGATGAAAGGGCAGTGGCACCAGATGCGCGAAAATTATCTGGTGAAATTCCTGATTCTGGGCATCACCTTCTACGGCCTGCAAACCCTGCAAGGTCCGATGCAGGCGGTTCGCTCCTTTTCGGCCTTTATTCACTATACCGACTGGGTCCCGGCGCACATTCACATGGGCACCATGGGTTGGGTTTCCATGATCAGTTTTGCCGGTATTTATTATCTGGTACCGCGTCTTTATGGTCGGCAGATCTACAGTGTTCAGTTGGCCAATCTGCATTTCTGGCTGGTGCTCATCGGTCAGCTGATCTGGTCGTTTTCCCTGTGGATCGCGGGGGTGATGCAAGCCGGCATGTGGACCGCCATGAACCCTGACGGCAGCCTGACCTACACCTTCATGGAAACTATGGTGGAAATGTATCCCTTCTGGTGGGCACGTACCATCGGCGGCGTCATCTTCCTTGCCGGAGTGCTGGTCTTTATCATCAATCTGTTCAAATCCTTCCGCAACGGGGAAGCAGTTGTTCTCTCAGGCGCCACTGCTGAAGGGAGGGCCTGAGCCATGTGGGAAAAGCGCCCGATTATTTTTCTGATTCTGGCAACCCTTGTCATTCTCATCGGTACCACCGTCACCGTGGTTATCCCTTTTTTGTCGGTGAATACCGCTGCCGATAAAATCGACAGCGTCATCCCTTACACCGCGTTGCAGCAAGAGGGCCGTGACATCTACATCCGCGAAGGCTGTAACAACTGCCATACCCAGACCGTGCGCCCCCTGGTAACAGAGGTGCTGCGCTATGGTGAATATTCCAAATCAGGCGAATTTGTCTATGATCGGCCTTTTCTGTGGGGATCCAAACGCACCGGTCCCGATCTGGCGCGTCTGGGCGGAAAATATCCCGATTCCTGGCATTACAAACACATGGATTCACCGCGGGCCATGGTTCCCGGTTCGAACATGCCCGATTATGCCTGGTTAAAAAACAATTCCCTAGACCCGCAATTGATCGAACGCAAAATGCAGGTGCTCGGTTTTCCCACAACCCCAGCAGAGCTCAGTGACCTCAAGGGTAAAAGCGATATGGACGCCATTGTTGCCTACCTGCAGAAACTGGGCAGCGACATTCCCTGGCGCAAAACGGTGAAAACCGAGATTGTCGGCGAGCTGGTCAACCCCTACGCCAATGTCGACCACGAAGAGCTGGAAAAGTTTGAAGCCCTGTATCTTAACAATTGCGCCGCCTGCCACGGTCGTTATCATGAAGGCGATATTGGCCCGCAACTGGTGGGGGCCAATTACAGCGAAAATGAACTTTTCAGTATTATTTATAACGGCGTCCCCGCAGGGGGAATGCCAAGCTTTGCCAGCCTCGGAAGTGACAAAGTCTGGCAGCTGACAAATTTTGTTAAATATTATGTCAGCGCGGAGGATCATCCTTGATGAACGGGGATTTCCTGCTCTACATGGGGGTGACCCTCGCGATGCTGATTGTTTTTGCCCTGATTGTCTACCGCACCTACAAACCGGCCAATCGCGACAAAAAAGAAGCAGCCAAATATCATATGATGCATGATGATGCCCCTGAGCATCAGAAGAGAAAGGACAAGCGGCCATGAGTTTAAACCAGCAAGATGAGCATGGAGATGGTATTGTTGAAGATCGTAAAAAAGCGCCACCGATTTATTTTTATGTGCTCTTTTATGGCTTGATCCTCTGGGCGGTTATTTTTAGCGGGTACTATCTCTTCAGCGGCTGGAGCTCGGGTCAGGAATTTCAAACGAAGATGCAAGCCTACAACACCAGCTATTCAAGCGAAGATCCGGTCGTTAACGCGCCGAAAAACATTATTCCGCCAGCGGCTTCAACCGCCCCTTCGGGCGCAAAACTCTTCGCCAGCAACTGCGCCGGCTGCCATGGGGAAGAGGGCAAGGGCGGCTTCGGCAGCGACTTGACCGGTTCCTACACCTACGGCAAAGACCCGGCAGCGGTCCATGAATCTATCAGCGGCGGGCGCGGCGGCAAAATGCCTTCTTTTGCCGGACGTCTCACGCCAGCGGAGATCGACAGCCTGGTCGCGTATATTCTGCAACTTTAAATACCCTCTGCGGGCGGGGCATGATGAAGTGTCCCGCCCGGAAAGTCTCCATGTCACAAAATTTGTCGGCATCACATGTCCGTCTCCTGGGGCCCTGGCGGCGGCGCTGGCAAGGGATTGTTACCCTGACAATTCTGTTTCTGCCCTTTGGTCAGATAAATCAGGTCGGCCTGCTACGCCTGAATTTCTCCAACCTGAGCATTGAATTTTTCGGCGCCGTTCTCCGTATCGAAGAACTCTATCTCCTCCTGATCTTCAGCCTGACATTGATCCTGTTTTTCCTCCTGGGCACCCTGGTCAGCGGTCGGGTCTGGTGCGGGTGGATGTGCCCGCAGACCACTCTGGGCGATCTCTATGAGTGGCTGGGCCGTCGCCTGGGGCTGAGCTTGACCAATAATCGTTTCACCGGCAAAGCCTGGCGACGTTTGCTCTTGCACCTCATCACCCTGGCCCTCGCCCTTTTGGTTGGCAGCAATCTGCTGTTGTACTTCCTGGCCCCGCAGACTTTTTTCGCCCAGCTTTTCACTGGTCAGCTGCACCCGGTTGCCCTGGGAACCCTGCTGCTCATCGCTGCGGCAGTTTATTTCGACTTGACCTGGCTGCGTCGCGCTATCTGCCGCGACTTCTGCCCCTATGGACGCTTTCAAACCGTGTTGATCGAACGCGGCACCCTGAGTTTGAGTCTGCCGACCGCGGAAAAACCGCGCTGCATTCAGTGCAATTCCTGTGTGCGCGCCTGCCCCATGGGTATAGATATCCGGCAGGGCGATCAGATTGAATGCATCAACTGCGGTCGTTGCCTCGACGCCTGCCGGCAGGTCATGGCCAAACGTGGTGAACCGGGTCTCATCGGCTATCATTTCGGCTCTGTGGGCCAAAGCTGGCGGGCTCTGCTCAATTTCCGAACCCTCTTGTTGGCCGGCCTCGCCATCGGACTGTCGCTTTTATTGTTCGTCGCTATCCACACCAAATCCCCGGCAACCCTCAAGGTTTCCTTGTCCCATCAGGCGGCCAGTCGTCAATTGGCCAACGGCGATCAGTTGAATTTTTTCAACGCCTGGGTCAATAATCGCACCACCAAAGAGATTTCTTGCTGGATTGAAGCCAAAGATGCGCAAAGTCGGCAAAACGTGCAGCTGAAAGGCCAGACCCACGACATCAGCTTAAAGCCCGGCGAGAATCGTAAACTCGATTTTATCCTCATCAGCCCGGCAAACGCAGGTTCCTGGCAGGTAGAATTTTATTTGAAGAATTCCACGGAAATTCTTGCCCAAAGCCAGGCCCTGATTACCCCCAACTCTGATTAATAAAAAAATATGTCGACACCAAACCGCCACATTTCAATTTTCCTCATTATCCTGCTCATTGCAGGCTTCATTCTCTTTCTGATCTGGGCCGGGCGTCAGGCCGGCACCCCCGGCAGTCGCATCTCTGATCAGGCCTATTACAGCAAGGGACTCGAATACACCCACACCCAGGCCGAAAAGCAGTCAGCTGTGCGTCAGGGTTGGCAGCTGCGTACCGAAATGAGCCCCCAACAACTGCACTTCACCCTCGTCGATGCCGACGAACAGCCTGTCGCAAAGGCCAGGGGCGAACTAACCCTTTACCTGAGCGCACAAAAAAAAGTGTTGCACTTGCCCGCGGTTGAAATCAGTGTCGGCCGTTACCGCGTTGATCTGCCGCAAATCATCACCGGCAGTTTGCCTGTCCAGGTCGAATTTGCCTTGCAGGGCGCACGGATCAGTCGACAACTACTGATCAATTTTTAATATGGAGCCAACCCGCGCCTACTGTGTCCATTGCGGACTGGAAATTTCGCCCGCCGATCTCGTCAGCGAAGAGATCCAAGGTCAGAATTATTCTTTCTGCTGCACCGGTTGCCTAGGGGCTTGGCTGATTATTCGCAATGCAGGCCTGGCCGGCTTTTATCGCCGACCGGATCTGGCACCGGGCCGGGTAAAAAAATCCTACACCAACCAGTTTGACCCCAGCTATCTTGAAAACTTTATCGAAATCACCCCCCAGGGGTCGAGCATCAGCCTGATCATCGATGGCATCCGTTGCGCCAGTTGTATCTGGTTGATTGAAAACTATCTGTTACAGCAAACCGGGGTTGTGAGCGCCCGGGTTAATTACGCCTCCCATCGGCTGCTGCTGGGTTTTGATCCAGCGCAAACCAGCGCCGCACAGCTATGTCGCCAGCTGACAAAAATCGGCTATCTGCCCCGTCCCTTCAGTCAAAACGAGCTCGGAAAAACCATGGATCGCGAGCAGCGCAGCCTGTTGCTACGTTTCGGTACCGCAGTTTTTCTGTCCATGCAACTCATGGGGTTTTCCATCGCCCTTTACGCCGGTTACTTCAAGGGCATTGATCGCACCACCCATTTTTTACTGCAACTCTTTGCCGCCCTGGTTACCACTCCGGTTATTTTTTACGCGGGCTACCCTTTTTTACG
>JAACTI010000474.1 GCA_009993495.1 Deltaproteobacteria bacterium
AGGAACCTATGGCTTACCGGAGTATTCTGGTCCACCTCGATCAGAGCGCCCGCAGCATGGATCGGTTCGAACTGGCCCTCGACCTCGCCAGTCAGCAGGATGCCGGCATTCATACTTACTATGCCACGTCCATGCCCTACCTGGTGCAGCAGCTGGAAAAGCATCACACCGAGGTGCTGGCCGAATGCCGCGAGCGTGCCCGCCGGGCCGGAATTCCTTTTTTCTGGGTTACCGAAGCCGAAGGCATGGTTCACGAATCCTTGATTGCCCGCTTGACCTATCAGGCCTTTTTCGCCGATTTAACCATTATTGGTCAACCTGGCGCGAGTGCCGGCAGCCTGTCAGCAACCCCGCGGGATCTGCCGACGAAACTGGTTCTCACCTCGGGTCGTCCAATACTGACCATTCCCTTTGCTGGGGCTTTTTCAAAAACAGGCAGTCGCGCCATGGTTGCCTGGCGCTCGGGACGCGCCTCGGCGCGTGCCGTCGAAGACGCAATTCCCTTGCTGAGGCGGGCTGAAGCGGTTTTTCTCCTCAGTTTTGCCACCACCAAGAACGACGTTTTTCAGCAAGAAAACACCCTAAAAAAACTCGCCGCTTACCTAGCTCATCACGCGATCAAGACCATGACCGAGGTGCGGCTGATCGAGGGCATCAGTTTTGGTGATGCTCTGCTCAATCGGGCCGCCGAAGAGGGCATTGACCTTCTCATCGCCGGCGGAGCCCTGCCCACCGCCCCGGCCCCGCTGGCCGAACACCTGATTCGGGAGATGACCATCCCGGTTTTCATGTCGAGTTAAATTCACATCATCAAAGAAGGAACCAGAACATGAGCTATCAAAATATCTTATATCAATTCCACAACAACATCGCCCTGGTTACCATCAATCGCCCCAAGGCGATGAACGCGATGAACCAGGCAACGCTGCGGGAGCTTAACCAACTCTTCAGCCAGTTAGATGCCGAGGTGCAGGTGGTGATTCTGACCGGAGCCGGTGAAAAATCTTTTGTCGCCGGTGGCGATATTGCCGAAATGCAACCCATTGATGCCATGACCGCGCGGCGCTTTGCCCAGCTTGGCCATCAATTGGGCGCGACCATCGAAAATTTACCGATTCCGGTGATTGCCGCCGTCAATGGGTTTGCCCTGGGTGGCGGTTGCGAACTGGCCATGGCCTGCGATATCCGCCTGGCGAGCGAAACGGCGCGCTTTGGTCAGCCCGAAGTGAACCTGGGGGTCATTCCCGGATTTGGCGGCACTCAGCGTTTGGTACGATTGATCGGCAAGGGCCGCGCCAGCGAATTGATTTAC
>JAACTI010000475.1 GCA_009993495.1 Deltaproteobacteria bacterium
AGTTGTCTTGATAGATTAGATGACTGGCAAGAAATGTGTTTCATTTTGAAAAATATGGCTGATGAGAACTAACAGCCATGCCCAGATGGGGCACAACGAAAGATGAAAATAAGGGGTTGAAATAAAGGTTTGAGTCACGGTAATCCACTGGTTGTAAAGCAATTCAGGAATAAACTTAACCAGGAGGAAGGCCATGACTCGAAGAGATGATAGCAGAATAATAGGGGTTGTGTATCCAATTTGTTGCGGACTGGATGTTCATAAGGAGAGCATATCTGCTTGTGTTATTTGGGCGGACAAGGATGGAGTAGATCAATATGAGGTAGAGGTATTCGGTACCTTCACGGACGATTTGATGCGATTGCGGCAGAGGTTGCTTGATTATGAGTGCCCGGTTGTTGCGATGGAGAGCACAGGGATATACTGGCGTCCGGTGCATAATGTTTTAGAGGGTTACCTGCGGGTGGTTTTGGTAAATGCGCGAGACATCAAGAATGTGCCTGGGCGCAAGACTGACATAGGCGACAGCAAATGGCTTGCGGGGTTATTGCGTCATGGTCTTTTGAAGAGCAGTTTTATTCCGCCTCAGCAGGTACGTCAGTGGCGAGATCTGACGCGGTTGCGCAAGAAGTATGTTCAGACGGTGGGAGATTACAGAAAGCGCACTCACAAGCTTTTTGAATCGGCCAACATCAAGATTGATTCGGTGGTATCGGATCTGTTCGGAGTGACGGGGCGCAATCTGATGGATTTACTGGTTACCGACCGCAAGGCACTGACATTATCTGATGTTGCAGGATGTGTTCGTGGACAGCTCAGGGGTAAAGAAGCAGAACTGTTCAGATCTATTCAAGGTTTTTTCACAGATCATCACCGGTTCATTTTGAAGATGCTTCTTTCGACGATTGCCACACTGGAGGCACAGATTGAGGCGCTTGATCATGAGATTGGCTGTGCGATGAAAGGCAATGAGCCTTTATTAGAGCGCATGAAGAAGGCGCCGGGCATATCGGATGTTTCGGCCTTTGATATTCTGGCGGAGATTGGCCCCAATCTGGATAGTTTTCCTACTGACAGCTCATTGGCATCGTGGAGTGGCTTGTGCCCCGGTAACAACGAAAGCGCCGGGAAACGCAAAAGCGGCCGGAGCCCGGTAAAGAAGCATCATCTTAAGACCATTATGATTGAGGTAGCCTGGGCGGCTATCAAGAAGAAGGGCTCCTACTTCAAGGACAAATATTATCGTCTTAAGGCCCGGCGTGGTCCTAAGAAAGCAATTGTGGCGATTGCACACCGAATCCTTCTGGGGATTTATCACGTTATAAAGGATGGGGTTGATTTTCGAGATCTTGGGGAAGACT
>JAACTI010000225.1 GCA_009993495.1 Deltaproteobacteria bacterium
GGTCTTTGCCGAAGGCGATATTGGTTCGGGAATGTATATCATCCGCTCGGGACGGGTGAGAATCGCCATGAAAGACGACCAGGGTCGTGAACATCCCCAGGCCGAACTGGAAACTGCGGATTTTTTTGGCGAAATGGCCCTGACGATCCCCAAGCAGCGCATTGTCACCGCCACGGCCACTGAGCCGACGGTGCTGGTTGGCTTGTTCCGCGCCGATGTTCACGACACCGTGCGCAAACATCCGGTGCTGGCGGCAAAAATTCTACTGGGTTTGACCCAGGTGTTGAGCGAGCGCTTGCAACAGGCGGCCTTGCGTCAACGCGAACATCTTCTGTCCCCCCCGGATCATGCACCAACGGAACCGGCATGAGTCCTTTTTCCGCGCACCCCGGAACCCTGGGAAAACCCCTGGTGCTGTTTCTTATCCTCACCGCCGGCATCGCCAGTGGCATCACCCTGTTTTCATCGGCTTCAACGATTGCCGACTGGTTCAAAACTGCCACCAGTGGCCTGTTTCTGCCCATTCTACTGTCATTGATTGTTACCTTTCTCCTCGACCCACTGGTGCTGCGTTTCGAACGGCACCTGCATAATCGCACCCTGAGTATATTTGCCGTTTATGCGCTGCTGATTATTATCATAACTCTGTTGGTCAGTCTAATTGGACCCGTCGACTGGAAGGGGATGCTCGACGCCTTGCGAGCTGATTTTCCGCGTTATTTTGCTCGTGCCCTGGAATATTTCAATCAGCTGTTCCTGCGTCTGCACGACCAGATTCCCTATCTGGAAAACTACAATATTCCCGCCAAAATGCGCCAATGGGCGGAGGAAATTTTGGGAATCATCCTGCTTGCTACGCCGCGGTCGGCCATGCGCATCGGCAGTCTGTTTCTGCTGGTACCACTCTTTTCTTTCTTCTTTTTGCGCGACAGTCAACGCATTGCCCGCAGCTTAATTTCACTGGCACCGAATCGCTATTTTGAAATGGTGCTCGACATTTACGCTCATGTCAGCTGGCAGCTGGCGCATTTTATTCGCGGCCGGATTCTGGAAGCGCTGATTATCGGCGTCGTGGTGTGGATGGGGCTGTCACTCACGGACATTCGCTATGCGCCCCTGCTGGGGGCGGTGGCGGGAATTGCCAACCTGCTGCCCTATATCGGGCCGATTATTGGCATGATTCCGGGCCTGCTGATTGCATTGGTCGACCTGGGGACAGGCCCGCAATTCTGGTGGATTTTCTGCGTGTATCTGCTGATTGCCCAGGTGCTGCTGGACAATTTTATTTTGATTCCTATCCTGATTTCACGCGTCTCCAACTTGCATCCCTTGTGGGTGATTCTGGCGATTGTCATGGGCGGAAAACTTTACGGCGTGCTGGGAATGATTATCGGCGTGCCGATTGCCAGCATCATTAAAATCACTCTGCTGGAAGTGCGGCACTACCGCAGTAACTTCAGCCTGAGTCGCGACATAGCACCGGGTCGCGACTGACAGGTGCTCTCCGCTGAAGGTGAAAATGAAGGTTTTCTTCGCTCAATTTCTCGTGGTAAAAAATTCCGGGTTATGATAAACCCCTGCAACACAAATTAGACTTTTCAGGAGTTACCCCATGTATACGTGTTCCGATCTTAAAAAAGGCCTCAAAATTCTGCTTGATGGCGAACCCCACGTGATTACCCAGTACGATTTCACCAAACCCGGCAAGGGACAAGCCCTGTATAAGTGCAAACTGCGCAATATGGTCACCGGCACCCTGTTTGACCGCACCTACAGGTCGGGTGAAAGTTTCGAACCGGCCAATCTTGAAGAACGAGATATGCAGTACCTGTATCAAGACGACACCGGCTATGTTTTCATGGATCAGAAATCTTATGAACAGACCTCGATTTCAGCCGAGGTGCTTGGCGATGACAAATATTTTCTGATCGACAACATGGAGGTCAAGGTGCTGCTTTTTGGTGAACGCGGGATCGGCCTGACTCTGCCCAACTTTGTCAACCTGCGAGTCACGGTTTCCGAACCCTGGGCCAAGGGCGACACCGCGGCGGGCAACAGCAAGCCGGCGACGGTTGAAACCGGCTACACCCTCTCGGTTCCTCCCTTTGTCGATGAAGGCACCCTGATTCAAATTGACACGCGCACCGGTGAATATGTCACCCGGGTCAAAGAGTAAATGCATCAACTGACGGGCAAGCGCCAACGCCTGCAAGCCAGAGCCCGAATCCTTCAGACGATTCGGGCTTTTTTCATTCAGGCCGATTTTCTCGAAATTGAAACCCCCCAGCGCATTCCGCAAAATGCCCCCGAAGCCTATATTCAGCCGTTCGAATCCGAGGGCTGGCAACTGCAAACCTCTCCGGAACTGGCGATGAAACGCCTGCTTGCGGCGGGCTACGAAAAGATTTTCCAAATCTGTCATTGCTGGCGTACCGGCGAACGTGGTCGGCGACATCTGCCCGAATTCACCCTGCTGGAATGGTATCGCAGCCACTGCGACTACCTGGCATTGATGGACGATTGCGAAAACCTGTTGGCGCAACTGACCGGCGGACAGCCTCTGCGCTACCAGGGTAACCTCATCCACTGTGATCGGCCCTTTGAACGCCTGAGCGTTCATGAGGCTTTTGCCCGCTACACCTCATTGACCCCGGAGCAGGCACTGAAGGATGATTGTTTTGATGAATTGATGGTGACGGCCATCGAACCAAATCTGGGGCTGCCGCAACCAACCTTTCTTTATGATTACCCCGCCAGCCTGGCAGCCCTGGCCCGCCGCAAACCCGCGAACCCTTGCCTGGCCGAACGTTTTGAACTCTATGTGGCCGGGATCGAACTGGCCAACGCCTTTTCTGAACTGACCGACGCCACGGAACAACGTCAGCGCTTTGAACATGTGGAGCAACGACACTCTCCGCCGCGGTCAACACCCATGGCGCTGCCGGAAAAATTTCTGGCCGCCCTGCCACAAATGCCCGCCGCCGCAGGCATTGCCCTGGGCATTGATCGCCTGGTGATGCTGCTGACAAATGCAGCCCGCATTGATCAGGTTGTCAGCTTCACCCCGGAGGAGCTTTAGCCGTCGTTTCAAGACTTAAGCTCGCCCAAACCAGTCAGCTTCGCTTTTACCCCAAAGGTCACAACGCCATTCTCTTTCATCGTCCGCCGTCATCTGACGGTGAACCCACCTTCTTTCACCTGTCGCCATGTGCTATTTCGAAGCGTGAAACAAAAACTTGAAAAATCTTTTTTGTTGACATGATTTCATAACATCGTATCATGTCGCGAATTATTTTACCCATTATCGCGCATTTTTTATCAGTAGATATGACGCATTATCGATTAATTTCGCCCAGATAGCGATTTTTTGTTTTTAATCCTGCGTTATGCCGTCTTTTATTGCCAGGTGTTCGGCCAATTTGTGGCCGACTTTCTCAAGAGAGAGGAGCAGTTCTATGGGTCACGGACCAGCCGTAAAATTGGGCAAAGACAATGCGTCTGCCTACAAAACAAGACTCGGGGTCAAGATGTTTATCGTCTACACCCTGGTCTACGCCATTTTTGTCGCCACCAACGCCACCAACCCCAAATCCATGCAGGAAGTCTACCTCGGTCAGACCGCTGCGGTCTTGTGGGGCTTTGGACTCATCGGTCTCGCCCTGGTGATGGCAATTATCTACAACAATCTCTGCACAAAAGCAGAGATCACCATGAACAGCTGAGGAGGGCCGCATCATGATCTATACGCAATCGCCCCTGGCGGTCGGACTGTTTATATTCTTTGTTCTTTTTGTGCTGGGGCTGTCTTTTTACCTGGCGCGCCGCACCAGTTCCGCTGCGGGCTACTATGCCGCCGGGGGGAATATTCACTGGTTTACCAACGGGGTCGCTTTTGCCGGTGATTACCTGTCGGCAGCCTCGTTTCTCGG
The DNA here is from genome assembly GCA_009993495.1 of Deltaproteobacteria bacterium. Taxonomy (GTDB): domain Bacteria; phylum Desulfobacterota; class Desulfuromonadia; order Desulfuromonadales; family Geopsychrobacteraceae; genus Geopsychrobacter. Next base: position 3,930 of record JAACTI010000225.1, read on the forward strand.
CATCTGCGGCATGATCGCCACTGCCGGCTATGATGGCTGGATGTATTCCATCGGCTACCTGGCGGGCTGGGTTGTCGCTTTGTTCCTGGTTGCCGAACCCATGAAGCGCCTGGGAAAATATACCTTTACCGATGCCCTCGACTCCAAATTCAACTCTAAGTCCATTCAGTTGGCAGCGGCTATTTCCACCCTGCTGGTCTCGGTTTTTTATCTGATTCCGCAAATGGTCGGCGCGGGCGTGCTCGTGCAACCGCTGCTGGGTTTGCCGCACTGGGTCGGCGTGTGTATTGTCGGAGTCGTGGTCACCATCATCGTCGCCACCGCCGGTATGGCGTCAACCACCTACGTGCAATTTTTCAAAGGTTCGCTCCTGCTCATCATGTCAACCGTGGTTGTCATCAGTGTGCTCACCCGCGGCCTGTCGACAACCCCGGTGAATAACGGTCTGCCATATCACGACTTCAAAACGCTGCACGCCGATGCCGCCCTCAATATCAGCGAACCCGGTTATCTTCTGACCGCCGGGCTCGATTCCGAATTCGGCAAGGCCGGATTTATCAAACTAAGTAAAGACGGCGAAGAGTCCATCTGGCAACTGGTCAAAACGGAAACCGGCTACCAGCTGGAAGAAACGCTCTTCGAAACCAAAAGGGCCGATGGCACCAAATCATTCAACGGGGCGGCCAAGGAAGACGGCAAATTCTTCCCGGTCGGCCATATCAAGGAACTGCGCATCAACGGCGAAGAGGTTGCGACCACCGGCCCGATGGGCCCCTTTGCCTATCTTTCAGCGCTTAAAGATTCAACCATCGTCCTGTGGGGCAAGAAATATGTCCAGGATGGCGACAGCACCGTTGCGATCTTTTATCAGAAGCCGACACCCGGCGCCCGGGTTTTGCGCCCCGGCTTGAAATTCAAAGTCGATAACGCCACCGGCACGGAAAAATTCAACTTTATTTCGCTGATGCTCGCCTTGTTCTGCGGAACGGCCGCCCTGCCCCATATCCTGATTCGCTACTACACGGTTCCCAGTCAAGCGGCCGCACGTAAATCAACCATTGTCGCGATTGCCGCCATTGGTTTTTTCTATGTGTTGACCCTGTTCCTGGGCATGGGTGCCATGACCAACGGCGTGATCAACCTGACCGACAACAACATGAGCGCACCACTGCTGGCGCTTTCTTTCGGGGTGGTGCTGTTTGCGGTTATTTCGTCTTTGGCTTTTGCAACGGTACTGGGAACGGTTTCAGGCCTGATTGTCGCGGCCTCAGGCGCCGTTGCCCATGACCTGATGGATAACTTTCTCGGCATGCATATGACCGACGCCGGCAAGGTCCGCGCGGGCAAGATTGTCGCGATTATTGTTGGTTGTATCGCAATTTATCTGGGAATTATCTTCGAAGGCATGAATGTCTCCTTCCTGGTTGGCTGGGCCTTTGCCGTCGCCGCCTCGGCGAACCTGCCGGCGATTCTGATGCTGCTTTTCTGGAAAAAAACGACCGCCAAGGGCATTGCTTCATCGGTTATTGTTGGTCTGGCTTCTTCACTGGGCCTGATTCTGATTTCGCCCGACATGTGGGTGCGTTATGGCTATTTGCCCGCCGATGCCCCCGTCAGCTTCAATAGTCCGGCGCTGATTTCGATTCCACTTTCCTTTATTGCTCTGGTTGTGGTATCTCTGCTGACGCAAAAAGATCTGGTGTTAGAAGACAGCACTGAAGCTGCCGGGGCCTGATTTGCACGTTTACACACGCGGAAGCCAGAGCTCCTGCGTCAGCTTTCGCTCCACCAGGTGCTTTTCTTCCGCAGAAAAGCACCTTTTTTCGTAACTCTCCACCATGCAGAGCTGAAGAGTTACAAAAAGGATAAAAATGAAACGTTTTCGCTTCACTTTTCTGGCCGTGTGCCTGTTGCTCACCTGGCTGGGCAGTGGTGATCTTATTCTGCAATTACGCAATCAGCAGCCCATGGTCGTCGCTCTTGAAAATCTGCCCCCAGAGCCACTTCCCCAGGAATGGTTCACTCTGACAGGTGGTCACCTTGATCTGCTTCAAGCCATCAACATGACCGGCACCATTGAGATCGATGCCTTTCTGGTACCCCTCGTTGACCAAGCGGGCGCGACTCCAAGAGTTTGGGTTGAAACCCGCAATCCGCAGATCATCAAGCTCCTCACCCACTACCACTTCAAACTGGAGCAAGCAGACGAGCGCGCAGCCTATCTGGCCGAGCACCAGGCGGAATTTTTCCCCCAGGAAAATATCACCGGCATGACCGCCGATAATGTCATTGCCAACAATAACCGTGGGCAACTGCTCAAATTACTGACGTCCATGGGGCTGAAGCCGGCGCAGGATGTTGTTTTTATCTCGGAGGGGAAAACGCCGAATATCTGGCGCGGGCCGGCGTTTTTAATCATTGCCGCCCTGGGCGTGATGCGTTTCATTTTATGGCACAGAAAAAAACCGGTCACCCCAGCTCAGGGATAACCGGCCTTTCTTCACTCACAAATTCCCAGCAGCAGCGGCTGGCCAGACATTTCAAAGCTTGGCCAGCCGCTGCTTCATTCTCTGATCGGAAATGACAGTTTAAACCGTGTAGATGTTCTGGCTGCGGGCCCGGTTAGCCAGGATGATCGGATCGACAACCTCGCCACAGGCACAACATTTCCAGGCGTCGAAAGTGCGAACAAAATCATAATACTTTTCTGCGTGCATCCGGCTTTTACATTTGGGACATTTCATGGATCGTCTCCTTGGCAACACGGGGCATGGTGGCAGA
>JAACTI010000226.1 GCA_009993495.1 Deltaproteobacteria bacterium
TTCAACAAATGAGCGCAGATTATCCAGGGCAACCGCGATCAGGCGGCGCCGCGCGGCAAGCGTTCCCCAAGCGATATGTGGGGTCAGAAAGCAATGAGGTGCATCAAGGAGCGGATGATCGGGTGCCGGGGGTTCCGTACCCAGGACATCGGCGGCGTAACCGGCAAGCTCTTCGGCGTGTAATGCCGCCGCGACTGCTGATTCGTCGACGACCTGGCCGCGGGCAGTATTGATGAGCAGAGCGCCGGGCTTCATCGCCAGGAGAAAAGCGCGATCAACCAGTCCCGCGGTTTCTTCCTTCAGGGGACAGTGCAGCGAAATTATATCACAGTCGTGGCGTAGCTGGGTCAGATCGCCAAAACGCACCTGCGGCCAATCCTGGCGGTAGCGCTCGGGATGCAGGGTGGTGGCATGAACGCGCATACCAAAGGCCAGAGCCACCTTGGCGACCTCCTGGGCAATCTGTCCAAAACCAACCAGCCCCAGTTTCAGCCCCGCGAGCTCGATCATTGACCCTTCGATCAAGCAGGGTTGGTTACTGTGGCTCCAGCTGCGGTCGATCACCAGGCGATTGTGGTGGACGAGATGATTGGTGAGATTGAGGATCAGGGCAAAGGTCATCTGGCAGACGGAATGGGAACTGTAACCCGGGATATTGGTGACGGCGATGCCGCGTTTTTCACATGCGGTCAGATCAACCAGATTGTAACCCGTTGCCAGAATGCCGATATAGCGCAGATCGGGCAGTTGATCGAGCTGGGGCTTGCGCAAGGCAACCTTATTGGTCAGCAGCCCTGCGGCACCCTGGGCGCGCTCCAGGGCTTGTTCGTTTGAGGATTGCGGATAAACCTCCAGGGTGCCGTAATCGGCTAGTTCGTGCCAGGTTAAATCCCCAGGGTTGGTGCTGTGACCATCAAGAATAACAATTTTCATTAAGGCATTCCTTTGAAATAATTGAATTTGCTGCACCCCGGCGGATCGATACCACGGCGCCAGGCGTCGAGAACTTCGCGCCCACGGGCGGAAAAGGCTCCGAGGTGCGATAGATCCACGACAAAATTCCGGCAGCCCAGATCGCGAAGTTCGCTCTGTTCGGCCAGCAAGGAAAAATCGGTGAGGCTATCGAGACTGGTCAGGCCCGAGTGCTGTTGCACCCGGTAGGCGTCGCCGCGATCATTAACCACCGGTTGACGATTTTTCAACTGGCGAATCGCGATACGTGAGCGCAGCAGAGGGACGCTGGTGTAAACCCTGAGGGCTCGCTCGATTCCCGCGTCACGGCGCAGGAGTTCTCTGAGGTTCTCGCGATCATCCTCAATATAGAGTTCGGCTTCGCTGATGCCCAGTGCGCGCCAAGCAAGCAGCGCCTGATGGTTGAGGGAAAAAAGCCGAAAACTGCTATAAAGTTTGACCTCGGCAAGGTCTTCAAACAGCGGAAAATCACCGAGATTATTCAAACGAAAATGCCGGAAGCCTAACTGATAAAGGTGTTGAACCCCTTTTTTAGCCTCGTGCCAATCCGAACCAATGAGGACAAAGGGCAGATCCCAGATAATTTTCTCGCGCTGTTTACGCAAGGCCCCAGCGGCCTGGAGGTTCGCCGCGGAAAGGGGCAACACCAGCTCATCTACCTGTTGATCGGCCAGCAGTCGCTGTTCGCCCGCATCACGCAGCTGCACGCGCAGCCTGGGGGGGGCGGGCCCTGTGGCACTGGTTGGCAAGAGCGCGGCCATGGCGGCGGCGGTTCCGGGGGGGACCGATTTCTTTTGGGTTGGCCAATGCTGGCTAATGTCCTGATAAAACTGCCGACGAATTTCCTTCAAACGTTTAGGCGGAACAAAGAGGGCGCCAAAAATATCGCAGTGCAGGTTTCCGAGGCTAAAGGGGGCCTTATCGGTGGCGGCGAAGATTTTGTGCAGCAGGCCTTGATCAAGAGCCTGATCTTCGGCAACAAAGCTCTCAATTGCGTAGCGCGCTTCCCACCGCTTTTCTTGCCAGGTCGCACATAATTCCAGGGCCAAGGGTTTGACATAAATGTGGAGATCAAGCAGGGCGCGGGGCAGGGGCAGCTGTTGAAGTTTTTTACGACAGGCCTGCTCGCTCATGCTGAAGGCCTGGCTGGAGGAGACCTTGAAGACCCCATCCCCGACGGAAAATTGTTGATCGAAGGGGGTTGCCAGGCAGATTTGTCCTTTATCCAGCCGGTTGACCGGGCGTTGTCCCTGTTTGAGGCTGCGCACCGTAAAGGCGGTACCCGCCCGGTCGCTGCACGGCTGAACGCGCAAACGATCTCCCACCTGAACACCGTCGCTGCTGCGAAAGCAAATTTCTTTGCCTTGAACCCGGCTAATGTCGCCCAAAAACTGACCGGTTGCGCCCTTGATGGAGGGAATAGCAATGTCCTCGGGTTGGGACCCGCTCAGAAATCCCTTGGTCGGCTTGCGCCCGAAGCTTGATTTCAGTAATTGTCGAGCTTCACGCAGGGTATTTTCACGTTGATCCGGTTTGGCATCAAGGGCCATGCGGTAGGCTGCGACCACATTATGCACGTATTCGGCGCTCTTCATGCGGCCTTCTATTTTAAGGCTGATGATGCCGGCGTCAATCAACTGGGGCAGCAGGTCAATCGCTGACAGGTCGTTGGTCGAAAAATAGTAGCCTTGCTGCTGGCGTTGTTGATGCTGACGGCGGCAAGGCTGGGTACAGCGACCACGGTTGCCGCTCATGCCGCCAAGAAAGGAGGAAAAATAGCACTGCCCCGAAAAGGAGAAGCACAGGGCACCGTGAATAAAATGTTCCAGTTCCAGGGATGTGTGCCGCCGAATCTCCGCAATTTCGGCCAGGGTCAGCTCGCGGGCCAGCACCGCGCGGGTGAAGCCCATCTTTTCCAGCATGCGCACGCCGGCGCTGTTATGCACCGTCATTTGGGTTGAGGCATGCAATTCCAGCTGCGGAAAATGCCGGCGTGCCAACTGCCAAACGGCCAGATCCTGAATTATCAGGGCGTCAACCCCGATCTGCTCCAGGGTGGCCAGGGTTTCTATCAGTTGAGGCAGCTCAGTTTCTTTGATCAAGGTATTGAGGGTGACATAAAGGCGGCGCTTTTCAAGGCGCACATAACGCTGCATCAACTCCAGGTCGCTGAAAGTAAAATTGTGGGCCTTGGCGCGGGCCGAAAAGTTTTTCAGCCCCACATAAACGGCGTCGGCTCCCGCCTGCATCGCGGCAAAAAAGGCTTCCAGACTGCCTGCGGGTGCCAGCAGCTCAGCGCCGGGCGAATTTATCTTTGCTTTCTTCAATTCGACTTGCCATCCAGCATGGCTTCAACCTGCTTCAAGTTCGAACCGGAAACGAAGCGCCCGTTGACCCAATAATTGGGAGTGCTGCGAATGCCCAAGTGTCGCCCCAGCTGTTGATGGAGCGCCAGGAGTCCATTATCTTGAAATTCGGGCAGGGGCTGCTGATCGTAGGCGCCTCCCATGACATCTTCATAGGCCGCAACCCGGTTTTTGGCCGAGAGCACAAACGCCGCCTTTTTCACCGCGTCGGGATGAATATTTAACGGGAAGAAGAACACATATCGGGTGACATCACTGCGCCCGGCAAAAAAAGCCGAGCCCTCGCGACAGTAGGGACAATCGGGATCGACCACTTCAATCACCTGCTTGGGCCCCTGGCCAATCACCAGCGCCTGATCCAGCGGAAACTGGGTGGCTTTGGCTGTCATGACCTCGGCTTTAGCCTCACGGGTCAGGTTTTTGCCGTCCTTGGTCCAAATTTCACCCGTGAACAGATATCCTTTGGCGGGCAAATAATAGACAATTTCGCTCTGCTCAACCACCACCTGGTAGATTCCCTCAATGGGGCCGGGGCTGAGGCGCTGAAAATTCAGGGTGGGATAATCGTGGCGCAGGGTTGCGGCAATATCGGGTTCAGCCGCCCTTGCCGCGAGGGGGAACAGCACAGCGGTGCATAAAAAAAAGGCCAGCATGGCAGCCCGGTTGGCGATGATTTTCATAGGGTCAAGGCTTTCTTTCAGGGTTAAAGGTCAATTTTTCGATTATCATAGCGCAGCCGGCAAGCTGACGGAAGGGCTGCTGCGCAATTCGCATTATGGCTCCAGCATCCGCCACTCCCCACAGAAAAACACTCCCACAGGAAAGAGGCAAGTTCCCTTTGTTCTCAATGGTTGAGGGGGCAGCCTCTATTTGTGGGAGCGGCCTGTAAATTGTGGGAGCGGCTTTCAGCCGCGATTAATTATCCCCCAAACTTCAAACTTTCCCCCTATTGGGATGCTGTTTGGGGCCATTGATCGTGGCTGGAAAGCCACTCCCACAGAAAGCCATACCCACAGGAGGTCGCTCTCACGACCGCCACACAATGGAAGATGATTGTCTTTTTGTGGGAGCGGCCTCCCGGCCGCGATGATTTAACGTTAAAAGGTCGACAGATCACGCACGTATGACCGCAGCCCAAGCAAGAATTGGCTGATTGTTAATTCAATTTACAAATAGTCATGACAAGGGTCATGATTTCATCGGTGTCCACCAGGCTAACAGATAGAAAAGCAGAATCTTCCAAGCGCCCTCGCTTTTTGTGATTTGATCCTGCAATTGACAGCTGTTGGGGCAAACGCTTATCTTGCGCCATGCTCTGGTTGTCGTTTCAGCTCCCCTGCATTTCTTGTTGGAAGCATTTTTTATGTCCTTTACGAATCTTGGCCTGCGGGCCGAATTACTCGGGCAAATTGCGCGCCAGGGGTTCCTTCGCCCTACGCCCATTCAGAGCCGGGCGATTCCGGTTGTTTTTGCCGGTGGCGACCTGCTGGCGAAAGCCCAGACCGGCACTGGTAAGACTGCGGCATTTGCCCTGCCCCTTGTGCAGATGCTGGCTGAAAAACCCCCTGCGGCCAAGCAGCGTGCACCGCGTGCTCTGGTGTTGGTCCCGACACGCGAACTGGCGGCCCAGGTCAGTCAGCAGATGCAGACCTACGGACGTTGCCTGGGGTTGCGTTCAACCATGCTCTACGGTGGGGTGAATATTCAGGCCCAGATTGAACGTTTGCACCGTGGCGTCGATATTGTCGTCGCAACGCCGGGACGTCTGCTTGATCACGCTGAACGTGGCACCATCTCACTGAACCGGGTGGAAATTCTGGTGCTGGACGAAGCCGATCGCATGCTTGATCTGGGTTTTATTGATGACATTCTCAAGGTGGCGGAGTATCTGCCCGCGACGCGCCAGACCCTGCTTTTTTCGGCCACCTATTCGGCGAATATCAAAAAACTGGCCGCTGAGCTGTTGCATCAGCCTCAGCGGGTTGAGGTTGCGGGTAAAACCCTGGCGGCCGATGAAGTGACCCAGCAGGTTTACGCGGTGGAACGCAGTCGTAAACGTGATGTCCTCTCGCATCTGCTGCGTAAAAACGACTGGCCCCAGGTGCTGGTATTTACGCGCACCCGCTACAGCGCCGACAAACTTACGGCGGAATTACAATTTGATGGTCTGCAAGCGGCGGCCCTGCATAGCAACAAAAGCCAATCGCTACGCACCCGCACGCTGACGGAATTTAAACGCGGTGAATTGCGGGTGCTGGTGGCAACCGATGTTGCCGCTCGCGGCCTGGATATTCAAAGCCTGCCCTGCGTGATTAATTACGAACTGCCCCAGGTGGCGGAAGATTATGTCCATCGGATCGGGCGTACCGGGCGGGCCGGAGCCAGTGGCCTGGCGATTTCCCTGGTAGGGTCCACCGAACTGCCGCGCCTTACGGCGATTGAAAAGCTGCTGAAATCTGCCCTGACCCGCGAAACCCTGGAAGATATGCCGCAAATTCCCATGAAACGCGGCACCATAGCCAAGGCGCGCACAAGAAAACCGGGAGCGTCAAAGGCCAAAAAAACTGTTGAAAAAGCCCCTAAAGAGCCCACAAAACCGAAACGCACGCAGAAATCACAAAAAAGAAGAACTCTCGCCGCGAAAAAGGCGGCACCCCAAACGGCGGTAAAAACCGGGCGGCGCGGTGCCCGGTCTACTTGAAAGATAGCGCCACAAGCAGGAGGGTGTATGAATCTGAACAAGGCCCAAATTAAGGCTGGGTGCAAAGAGCTGTTGCATGACTTTGACGGACTGATTTCCTTTGCCTGGGACGGCGGCTTCAATGCCCTGCTGGCCGAATTTCCAGCCCGTAAGCAGGATGACGTGCGTAACGTGCTTACGCGGCATCTTAACCTGACCTGGGACCGCAAATCCATGCGCAGCGCACCCGCTATCCTCAAGGAAAGCGCTGGCGAGCTGGGCGATCTGCGCAATAACCAGTTGCTGTTTACGACGGATCCCGCCGCGAGTCTGCTGATTTTCGCCGCCTGGTGGCCCTGGGGTAATGGTGAACGAGTATCGGTACGCATTGCCGCGCCCGCGGCTGAAAGCGCCCCGGCTGAAGAGACCGGTATTATAGCGAAATTGAAGGGTTTCTTTGCCTGACAGCGAAAAGCGCCACATTCAGGTGCCTGTGTCCGGTGAAACTGTGAAAATAGGATCTGATTCGTATCAATCTTCCGCTCTGGTTCTGTGATGTTCAGCGGTCATGCCCGCGAAGGCGGGTATCCAGAGGTTTTGTCCCTATTCCTGGACTCCCGCCTTCGCGGGAGTGACGTGTTTTCGGCTCTGGCGGAAGATTAGTGCTAATCAGGAAATAGGATGACGTTTCAAAGACGGGCACCACCACTGGTGAGTTTTGCGGCGCCATCAAC
>JAACTI010000476.1 GCA_009993495.1 Deltaproteobacteria bacterium
GTGATTTTGATACCAACCGTGCCCGGCTCCTCGGTCATATGCTGCAACAACAACTCAGCAGCAATCATTACAGTGCCAAAACCCTGGATGATCCCTTGTCGATTGATGCCTTTGATCTGTACCTCAAACAGCTTGACGGTCAGAAACGTTTTCTGTGGCAAGACGATGTTCATCAGCTCAAGGCCTCCGAACAGACCATCGACGACGATATTCGCAGCGGGCGCCTCGAACTGCCGCAACTGGGCCGCAGGCTGCTGAAAAAGCGCATCGAGCAGGTGAAAAAGATCGTCACGGATCTGCTGGCCAAACCCTTCGATCTGGATCAGGATGAATCTTTTGAAACCGATCCCGAAAAAATCAGTTACGTCAAGGATCAGGCCGAACTGCAACAACGCTGGCGGAAAATTTTAAAGTATCAGGTGATCAACCGTTATCTGGGCTTGCTCGAAGACGAACTTAAAACCACCGAACCGCAAAAACTGGCGCAGGTCGAGCCCCAGCTGGCAAAACGGCTGCGCGGTGAAGCCCGTGCCAAGGTCGAAAAAAGTCAGCTCAGCAGTCTTGAGCGCATGCTGGATGAAACCGAGCAGGATCATTATGACCGCTATCTCAATGCCGTGACCCGGGCCTTCGATCCCCATACCAATTACTTGGCTCCATCGAGCAAGGAAGATTTCGATATCAGCATGAGTGGTTCCCTGGAGGGCATAGGGGCAACCCTGCGTGAAGAGGATGGCTACATCAAGGTGGTGCGGGTCATCCCCGGCAGCGCCGCTTCACGTCAGGGGCAACTGGAAGCTGAAGATATTATCCTGCGCGTCGCCGAAGGCGGCAAAGGGGAGCCCGTCGATATTACCGACACCCGCATCCGTGACGCGGTGGCCCTGATTCGCGGCAAAAAAGGCACGGAAGTGCGTCTTACCGTCAAAAAGCCCGGCGGACAGCAACTGGTGATCCCCATCACCCGCGACATTGTTGAAATTGAAGAAACCTTCGTTAAAGGCGAATTGCTTGAAGACCGCGCTCACAAAAAGCGTTACGCCTATGTCAAGGTGCCCTCCTTTTACCGCGACTACAGCGGTAAAACCAAACGGAATTGTACCGATGACATGCGCAGCGAAGTGGAACGCCTGGCCGCACAGAAAATCGATGGTTTGATCATCGATCTGCGTAACAATGGCGGCGGATCCCTGGGCGACGCCGTCGATATGACCGGTCTGTTCATTGATGAAGGCCCGGTGGTGCAGATTCGCAGCCGCGGCGGCAAAATTCGTGAATTAAGCGACGATGACGCCGGGGTCGCCTATGATGGCCCGATGATCGTGCTGGTGAATCGCTTCAGCGCCTCGGCCTCGGAAA
>JAACTI010000227.1 GCA_009993495.1 Deltaproteobacteria bacterium
GGGCAAGCCCTTGCGCGGTGGTTTTTATGCCCTGAACTCCGGCGTTGCACTGTTTGAGATGTCCTGCACTCATGACCACTCCCGGCCTGCTGAAAGAGCGCAAGGCACCTACGGCATGTGACAATTCTTCACAGGACTTGAAAGGGGGGTACTTCCAGGCTGCTTTTGCCGTGCACCTGCTTCCCTTACAAAGCCATTTTGCGTCGCTGAGGTTAACCGTGCCCTGTCTGAAAGCCTTCTGTTTGGTGGTGGCCGTATAGAAGTATTCTAAGGGTGCGGGCTTGTGCCCCACAGAAGTTGAAACGGTTGGTTTTGCACCGAGAACCGGTTTTGGTTTTTGTGGAATTATCTGCCTACCTGGGGTGGGCAGGGGGTAGGAATCTGCTTTTGCCGCAGGCACGAAAACGCTCGTCACGGCTATCAGCAGCATGAGGGAAATAAAAGATCGCAGCATTGATAAGTCCTTTCTGCCCTATTTTTTTGACGGGCAATTTTTATAAATCTAGACCCCATTGTGCGTATTTCCATGAGTTATCCGCAACGAGAATCAGTGGTTCATGCTGCCTCTTGAAGAAAAACTTAGCCGTGCATGGACAATGAAATGCAAGATGAAAAGCAAGATCTGTTCCGTCACTGTTTTTTTGTAGAATGGTTCTTTCCCGAGACTTTGGTCAGGCCCCACAGAGAGATACAGCTATGCGAGAGGTTGTAATACCCCCTCACCCGTGAAGTAATATAACATCTAGCCACGCATGTTGTCCCGAAATTAAAATGAAATGACCTTCCCCCGGGAAAAACGTTGGATGAAGTTTCTTATCCAGAGAGGAGGGAAGAGGTGTGCTGAAAACGTTAACTAAGCTCTAAATAAATAAAAACACCTTTTAAATAATAATCTCATTATGTTATTTTGTCCGTGTTTAGATATTACCGTTCAAAGAGAGGTCTGTCCTATGCAACGGCATCAATTACAATTTCTCCGCGACTGGTTGCAAAAATCCAACCGCAAGCCTCTTGTCATTCGTGGGGCCAGGCAGGTCGGCAAATCGACATTGGTTGAATTGTTTGCACAGCAAAGTCAAAAAACACTACGCAACCTGAACCTGGAACGCCACCCCGAGTTGTCCGATATTTTCTCGGGGAAAAACCCGGAGCAGATTATTCAGCAAATTGAGTTCCTACCGAAGATGGGCAAAATCGGCAACGATACGCTTTTATTTCTGGATGAAATACAGGCCGTTCCTGAAGCCATTGCCGCTTTGCGCTATTTTTACGAGGACAAGCCCGAACTGCCTGTTATCAGCGCCGGTTCTTTATTGGAATTCGCCCTGGCAGACCACAGTTTTTCCATGCCTGTTGGCAGAATCCAGTATTTACACATGGGGCCGATGACTTTCAGTGAATTTCTCTTGGCCATAAAAGAGGAACGTCTGCATGATTTCATTCGACAGTATGCCATGGGGCAGGAGATTGGAGAGGTCGTACATCAGCGTTTACTGGCTTTGCTCAGGTCCTATTATTATGTCGGCGGCATGCCAGAAGCGGTCGCGGTTTTTGCCGAGACACGCAGCTATAAAGATGTCAGCGCGGTCCACAATTCCATTATCGACACCTATCGTGATGATTTCCCCAAATATGCAGGGTCAAGAAACCTGAATCGCATACTTAATGTCTTTAATTTTGCCGCCAGAAATGTCGGTGTAAAAATCAAATACAGCAATATTTCTCCGCAGGATCAAAGCGTTACCATCAAGAAAGACATTGAACTGCTGTCCATGGCCAGAGTCGTCAGCAAAGTCATCCATAGTCACTGCTCCGGCTTGCCGCTGCAGGCCGACATTGAGGAAAAAGTTTTCAAACTCCTCTTTCTTGATATTGGTTTGATGAATGCAATTTGCGGGCTGGACTGGCGCAACATCTCGCAGATGGACGAGGTAAGGCTCATCAACCAGGGGGCGATTGCCGAACAGTTTATCGGCCAGCATCTGCAGGCCATGCTGGCGGACAAGCCGAACCGGGAATTGAATTACTGGCTGCGTGAAGGAAAGGTAACGAACGCCGAATTGGACTTTGTGATCACCATTGGGGGAGAGATCGTCCCCATTGAAGTCAAATCAGGCGCGACCGGGACGCTAAAATCGTTGCATCAGTTTATGGGGAGCAAAAAAGCCCAGATCGCCGTCCGCTTCGACACTCAGCTTCCGGGCATACAGCGAATAGACACAGTCATCATGCTGAACAAGCAACAGCATCAGGTCCACTATCCGCTCATGTCACTGCCCATCTACCTGGTGGAAAGGCTAGAGGAGATTGTGCTCAACAATCATTGAAGTACCAGTGTTAATTTTGGCCACAACCCGCCGGGTCGGACAGATAGCCGCAGGGACAGGGATGCGCGCCCCTTTTATAAGTATCCTGAAGCCACATCGTCAATTCATAAAATCGAAATTCCCTATGAAATACAGATTCCTATAGAGCTAACCAAAGAACCCGTCACTCTCGGCGGCCACCTGCGCCGTCGCCGTTTTGCGCTTGGATTATACCAGAAAGATGTCGCGGCACAGATCGGCGTTACCACCTCCACCATCTGGAATTGGGAAAATGGCTGGTCTTCGATCACATTGGGTTACATGCCGAAAGTCATCGAATTCCTCGGCTACAACCCGATCCCCTGCCCAGAAGACCTGATACAGAGGCTAGCTTGGTACAAGCGGGTCAAAGGACTCACGTTAGAGCAACTCGGTGCCGAAATGGACCGTGACCCCGAGCAATTGTCCGACTGGCTGAGCGGGCGGCATAGACCGTGTAGGCGCAACCGGGAAGAAATTGAGCGGTTTCTCACAGAACCGAATTGTTGTGCTTCCAGTTGTATATAAGGAAAAAGCAAGAAATTCTGCTGGAATAACTGATCGTGCTGCTTTCTCGAGGTATTGAATTATGTCCGTACGGGAGGATTCGCGAGAGCATCTGTTTTTCTCGGGGAAATATGTTCGAACGAACATAAAGCTTGACATTTCGATCCCTGCCCGAGATAAATGTCCATACGAACATATCCTTGAAAAGGCGAGGGATGAGCAGAATGGATGACACAAATGCAGAAAACGCCCGCAATCTCAGCTACGGAAAAGTGATCACCGCAGCGGACATCGGGCGGGTGATCCGGCACAAGCGACGCGAGGTTGGGGCACAGCAGGAGACGGCGGCGGGCCTCGCCGGGGTGGGGACAAAGTTCCTCTCCCAGTTGGAAAATGGCAAGGAGACGGCAGAGCTGGGCAAGGTTCTCCAGGTGCTCAAGGCGATGGGGCTGGAGATCTACATTTTCCCACGCTCCCAAAACCCGCTGAGAGAGCGATAGATGCCGGCCCTGGATGTCTATCTGAACGAAGCCCTCGTCGGCGAGCTGCAGCAGGGGAAAGGCGAGCTTGCCTTTCGCTACGCACGGGCCTATCTAGACCTGCCAGCACCTTTGCCGCTCTCCCGGCATCTGCCCCTGGGAAGCGAGGCGTTCGCCGACGCGGAAACTCGCGCCTTCTTCGCCAACCTGCTTCCCGAAGGGGGGATGCGCGAGCAGGTGGCCCGGGCGCTGGGGCTTTCACCTGGGAACGTCTTCGGTCTGCTGGAAGCCCTGGGCGGCGACTGCGCCGGGGCGGTAACGGTGGTGTCTCCTGGAGAGCTTCCCAGGCGGCAACGTGCTTACCAGAGGCTCACTCAGCTTGAGCTGGAGGCGCGATTGACCGAGCTTCCCGCCCATCCCCTGCTGGCCGGGGAGCAAGGCGTACGGCTGTCGCTGGCCGGTGCCCAGAACAAACTGCCGATCTATTTCGACGGCAGCGCTTTTCACCTCCCCCAGGGCGGTGCCCCGTCGTCTCACATCCTCAAGACCGCCATCCTCCATCTGGAAGAGACCGTGCTCAACGAGGCCTTCTGCATGAACCTCGCCGCCCGGGTGGGACTGAACGTTCCGGAGGCGACGGCCATCCGCTGCGGTGATACAAGGGTCTACATGGTCGACCGCTATGATCGGCAGGTCGCCGAAAGCGGCGACCTGCTGCGGCTTCATCAGGAGGATTTCTGCCAGGCCCTGGGTATTCCGCCCGAACTGAAGTACGAGAAGGAGGGGGGGGCGGGATTTGCCGCCTGTTTCGATCTGGTGCGCGAGTGGAGCTCGGAACCGCTGGCTGATGCGGCGGCGCTGCTGCGCTGGGCGTTGTTCAACTTCCTGATCGGCAATGCCGATGCACACGGCAAGAATCTCGCCTTCCTCTATGCCGCAGGTAACGTGCGGCTGGCCCCCTTCTATGACCTGCTCTCGACGGCGGTCTATGAGCGGCGGGTCGACAACAAGTTCGCCATGAAGATGGGTGGGCAGAAGGACCCGCGCTATCTCTCCGGACATCACCTGGAGAAATTCGCCACGGAGATCAGGGTCGGTTTGCGGGTGGTCAAGGCACAGCTGCGCGAGCTTGCCGAAAAAGTGCAGTCGGAGGTTTCGCCGCTGGCCGAAGAATACCGCCGAAACCATGACTCCCCGGTCGTCATCGGCTGGCTCGAACGGGTGGTGGCGCAGCGGATCGCCAAGGCAAAAGCTGTTATCACGTAAGGCAAGTTCCGAATTAATAAAAAATTTTCGTAAAAAGGTTCTCTCCCCAAAAAGATGTTGGAACGTGATCCTTTCGCGGCTCGTTGCGGCCACCACGCTGGAATGAGTGCGCAGGGACTGCGAAACGAATACCGCCGGTAATCAGATCAGAAGGCATATACTATTTTTCCTTGCACAACTTTGATCTGGAAGGCATGTTCCCTACACCCCAGATCATGCGCTGGTAAATCCAAGGAGCGCTGAACTCAGGTTTCATGGTGATACCAATAAGATCTGAAATGCCGAGGACTCCCATGCCCCAGATATTGTCACTGTCCAGCAATGCCCCCAAGGCGCCGCCAGTGAAGGCGCCACTAATGTGACGTATGCCTGCCTTGAGAGTCATCGCAGCGACTCCTTAATCCGTTCAAACTCCTCCCGGTTTATTTCACCCGATGCGTAACGCTTTTTCAAAGCCTCTTCCCATGACATGTCGGGTGAGCGTCCCGGGAAATTTTTATTGCATATCATTCCAATACTCTTTAGATTGTCAGACTATGCAAATACAAAAACCCAAAGATCTTTTGTTTGAACAGGTGGCCCGGGTGGGCAAGGCGCTGGCCAGCCCGAAACGGCTGGAGCTGCTGGAGCTGCTTTCCCAGGGGGAAAACACCGTGGAGGCGCTGGCAACCGAAGCGGCCATCGACATCAAGCTGGCCAGTGCCCATCTGAAGGTGCTGCGCGAGGCGCGGCTGGTCGAGACCCGGCGCGAAGGGCGTTTCATCGCTTATCGCCTGAGCGGCGAGGACGTCACCAGCCTCTGGCTCAATCTGCGCTCGGTGGCAGAGCAGCACCTGGTGGAGCTGCGGGTGGCCCTTGAGCAGATTTTCGCCGCACCCGAGCGGCTGAGTCCCGAATCCCGGACCGGGCTTCTGGAGAAGGCGCGCCGGGGGGAGGTCATCGTCATCGACGTGCGTCCCGAGGTGGAGTTCCGCGCCGGCCATCTCCCCTGTGCTCGTTCCCTGCCACTGGCGGAGCTTGAACGCCGTCTGGCTGAACTCCCCGCCGACAAGGAGATCGTCGCCTACTGTCGCGGGCCCTTCTGCCTGCTCTCCGACGAGGCGGTCAGACTGCTGCGCGAACGGGGCTTCAAAGCACACCGGATGACCGACGGCGTCGCCGAATGGGCCGCTGAAGGGCTGCCCATCGAGGCTTGAACCTGAACGGCCTTCCCTACAGCTATGGAGACTTCAACATGAAACTGCCGATCTATCTCGACTACAACGCCACCACCCCGGTCGCGCCGGAAGTGGCGGAGGCGATCATCCCATTCCTGCGCGAGCATTACGGCAACCCCTCGTCGGCGCATGTCTTCGGCCAGCGGGCGAAGCTGGCCGTGGCCCAGGCCCGCGCCCAGGTGGCCGCGCTCATCCATACCCAGGCCAACGAGATCGTCTTCACCGGCAGCGCCACCGAAGCCAACAACCTGGCGCTGCTCGGCGTCGCCCGTGCTTTCGGACGTCCAGCGCACCTGATCATCAGCGCCGTGGAGCACCCGGCGATCGTGGCCCCGGCCAAACAACTGGAGGAAGCCGACTGGGCGGTCACCATCGTGCCGGTGGACGGCTGCGGCCGGGTGGCACCGGAAGCCGTGCGCCGGGCGCTACGTCCCGAGACCGCCCTGGTCTCGGTGATGCACGCCAATAACGAGATCGGCACGCTGCAGCCGGTGGCCGAGATCGCCGCACTGGTCAAGGCCCACGGTGCTCTGATGCACACCGATGCCGCCCAGTCGGCAGGCAAGGTTCCCCTCGACGTCAGCACACTCGGCGTTGATCTGTTGACCCTGGCGGGGCATAAATTCTACGCCACCAAGGGGGTCGGGGCCCTCTACGTGCGCACCGGGACGCCGCTCGCGCCGCTACTGACCGGAGGAGAGCAGGAACGCGGTCTGCGCCCGGGGACCGAGAACGTGCCAGCTATTGTTGGCCTCGGCGAGGCGGCCCGCCTGGCCCGGGAACGGCTGCCGGTGGCGGAGCCACGACTGAAGGCCCTACGCGACAGCCTGCACGAGAAGCTTAAGAAGGCGATTCCGGGCCTGCAGCTCAACGGCCATCCGGAACAGCGCCTGCCGAATACTTTACACGTTTCCTTTCCCGGCGTTAC
>JAACTI010000480.1 GCA_009993495.1 Deltaproteobacteria bacterium
ACGCTTGCGGTGATGATGAACGATGTCGTGGAGCAGGCATCGAAAGCGGGATTAGTGAGTGACATGTTGTCGATCACCGACGCGACCGATGTCCGGGCTAAGGTGAACATATATCGTTGGAAAGATGACGATGAGAATCCCGGAGGGAAGAAAGGTCCGGACAACGATGCGCGATTCGGGAGAAAGTCGGAGAAGAAAAAGTTCTTCGGCTACAAGTGCGCGGTGTCGCAGGACGCTGACAGCGGGATCATCACGAAGGTCGACGTTGCGTCAGGGAATGTCTCCGACAGCGAGATGTTCCCGGAAGCCTGTGATGATGTGGCGTTGGCGGTGACTGCGGACAGGGGATACGACTCGCAGGAAAACTTCGAGCTTCTCAGAGAGCGCGGACAGGAGGCGGCGATCATTCCCAAACGCAGGCGGGGAAAGGCGCGAGGGCACGTGAAGGCGCGGTACCCGGACGACGGAGAGCGTGAACGTTACTATCGCAGGAAGAAAAAACGCGCGAGAATCGAGGCGAAATTCGGCGAGATGAAAAAGTATCACGGTCTGGGACAGGCGAAATATTGGGGGTTGGCAAAGATGAAATTCCAAGCGATCATGACGGTCATCGCGGTCAATGTAAAGCGCATGGTTACTATGCTTACGGGACGTCCGAGGTGGGTGATGACGTAGGCTCACTGTGCCGACGTGTGCCCAAACGTCGGTTTTTCAGCAGGAATGCAGGTTGAAGACACCGAATAACCGGCTTTAAAAGCCCAAAAACGAGTCCGATCTATGATAAAATTCATTCGGGAAAATACGTTTCCGTTAAACCGCTTTCTGCAACGGTCTCAATTTGAGACCGTTGCAAAATGCAGTTTAGCACTTGAATTCCAGTCAAAAATGAAAATAATGTCCGGTATCAGCTAATAGGGAAAGGCGAGAGGATGGAAACATGCATACGACACCGGACAAACAGATATGCTTTGAAGATGGCATCTACAGCCTCATCCCGGAGAACAGCTTTCTCAAAGCCCTCCAAAAGACAATCGACTGGAAGTTCATAGATAAACGGTGTAAACGGCTTTACTCGGAAGTGGGCCGTCCGGCTCATCCCGCCCAGACAATGTTCAAGCTTGTCCTGCTCCAGTTCATGTATAACCTGTCGGATCGGCAGATGGAAGAATCGATACGATGCCGCAACGATTTCCGCTGGTTCGCCGGACTGACCGGACTCGATCCCGGCCCCGACCACACCGCGTTCTGCCGTTTTCGCGACCGTCTTGGCGAGCGGACGCTTGCGGTGATGATGAACGATGTCGTGGAGCAGGCATCGAAAGCGGGATTAGTGAGTGACATGTTGTCGATCACCGACGCGACCGATGTCC
>JAACTI010000481.1 GCA_009993495.1 Deltaproteobacteria bacterium
CATTCTGGTAACGGCAGGCATTTTCAAAGCCCAGCAGAAGTTGTTCAGACAAATAATGAAGACGATCCTGCTCCTGGGGCGGCAGATTCAGCGCTTCCATCCGGCGGCCATTGCCCAGAATCAGTCCACCACGAAAAATCTTCTCAACAAAAAGAGGCAGGGCACAAAGAAATTCAATCTCTTGACCTGACGCCGCTACAACCTTGTCGGGATCAAGCCGGGTAAATCCTGCAACGGAATCGATCAGAGGCAAAATTTGTTCTGCAAGCACCAGGGATTGTTCCGGGCTGATATTCTGGTGTCCCTGAAGAAGCAGCCCTTTCTCTGGATCAATTAAAAAAGCCAGGCCAAAATCACCATCGAATTCACGCATAAAAACTTCAATAGCGCGCATGAAAAGGCGTTCAAGCTCAATGATAGAAGAAAGAGTTTGGCCGGTTTGGAAAAGCTGTAATTGCTGGCGTAGCTGCTCATTTTCACTGAGGAGTCGACGTTGATCAAAGCAATTCTTAACCAAGTGCTTTAACTCCTCAGGGTTAAATGGCTTAACCAGATAATCGCGGGCACCGTTTTTTAAGGCGTGAATCGCCGATTCCAGGCTGGCATGTCCGGTCACAAGGATGACATCAGGCGGGTTCACCAGCGCCCGGGCGGCCCGCAGCACTTCAAGACCGCAGCGCCCGGGCATCACCATATCGGTCAGCACCAGATCGACACCGCCCTTCGCCAGTCGGCTTATTGCTGCGTCGCCGTTATCATAAACCTCAATTTTACTCCCGGTATCTTGAAGCAGATCGCGATAGAGTTGACGAAAAAACGATTCATCGTCAACGATAAGAATTGTGGTCTGATCCATAAATGAGCCCGGCTCCTGTTTTATGCGATTTTCTATCAGTCCCACGCCTGAGTGTCAACGGAAAAGCCGGTGAGACCAATGTTTCACCTGCCAGCCCGTCGCCGACAACTGGACGCGCAGGGTTCCATCCAGATCAGTGCGCCACAGCGGAATGCCACGCCCTGAGGCCTCTTGCAGCAAGGTTTTTGAAGGAAGAGCATAAGAATTTGCGTAACCAGCCGACACCAGCACAAGATCGGGCTTAACTGCCGCCAGTAAAAGTCCGGGGGCAGAACCAGCACTGCCGTGGTGAGGTGCTTTCAAAACAGAAACCGCGCCAGGTAGTTTTGAGCTCAGGAGGTGTTCGATGGCCTTGGCCTCCATATCACCCGTCAGGAGCAGCCCCCCCGCCGGGCTGTTCAAGTAAAGGCCAAGGGAGCGATCATTTTCACGGGTCATGGGTGCCTGAGCAGAAAAGAGGGCTAATGATCCAAGATCGCCCGGCTGTGGAAAGCT
>JAACTI010000228.1 GCA_009993495.1 Deltaproteobacteria bacterium
AGTTGAAAGGCCTGCCGCCCGTCTGATGTCTTGGGCTGTGCATTCATTGATATCCCCGAGTAAGGCAATTTTCGGGCGGTTGAGTAAAATCGTTTGCCGGCAAAACCTGTCGACTTCACACGTCAAACGAATATCAAAACCTGCTTTTTCAATACCGAGATCCAATCCCATGGCCCCTGAAAAAAAACTTAAGGCCAGTGGCTTTGAACTGTGGGCACTCGTCGCATAAATGGGGTGGTCTTCGGCAATCATGTGGCCAGATTTCATTCCGAATTTGATTAAATCGGCCTGTGATATCAACCAAGAATTGCCAATTCTTGCGGAAGGTAATTTCCCCTGGCGACATAAGGTTCTTGTGCGTTGAACGCTAATTCCAAGCTGTTTTGCGGCATTTTTAATATCAATTTGGGTACTCATGATAAGTTTCCCTTGCGAAACATTTTATGAGTACCAATTAGTCGAACTGGACGTAATTTGTCAACTAATTTTTAAGGGTTGCTTTCAGCGAATTTTTCACCTCATTAATACCAGGCGTGCAACTCCGTTGAATCAAAAAATAAAATTGACTTTTGTTAATCGTCCGTTAATGTTAGTTTTCTTCAGAAACTGACACCTTCCGTATCGTTGATGTGCCTGGGTGATTTCCATGTCGATTTTTCGCTGCCTGTTTTTGCTGTTTTTGCTTGCTGCCATTCTGCCCGCTCCCCTTAGAGCCGCCCATGAACCCTTGGCTGCCGGCGCGGTGGTCTCCTCGGCGGCCGAGTTCGATTACCCGCCCTTTTCGCTGGTGACCGAAACGGGTGAAGCGACCGGCTTTGCGGTCGAGTTGTTGCGTACCGTGCTTAAAACCATGGGCTATGGGGTCGACTTCAAGGTTGGCCCCTGGAGCGAGGTGAAGCAATCGCTGGTCGAAGGGCGCGTTCAGGTGTTGCCTTTGGTGGGTCGTACGCCCGAACGTGAAGAGGTCTTCGATTTCACCTTCCCTTACTTGAAACTGCACGGCGCGCTGATGGTGCGTGATGACCAGCCGAAGATTCTGGGGCTGGATGATCTTAATGGCCGCCAGGTTGCGGTGTTAAAAGGGGACAATGCCGAGGAATTTCTGCGCCGCGGCCATTTGGGTGCGACCATTGTTACCACCGATTCGTTTGAAACGGCCTTACGTGAGCTTTCCGAGGGCAAGCATGATGCGGTGGTGATTCAGAAGCTGCTGGCCACCCAGCTGGTGCAGAAGCTCGGCATCACCAATCTGCGTGCGGTTGGCCCGCCGTTGCAGGAATTTACCCAGTCTTTCTGTTTTGCGGTTCCCAAGGGGCAGTCAGCGCTGCTGGGGATTCTGAATGAAGGGCTGTCGATTGTTTTTGCCGACGGTACCTTTGCGCAATTACACCATGAGTGGTTTACCCAGCAGAAAGCGCCGGTCAAGAGCCGTATTGTCGTCGGCGGCGACAAGGAATATCCACCCTATGAATATCTCGATCAAAATGGCCAGCCCACCGGTTTCAACGTTGAGCTGACCCGTGCCATCGCCAAGCAACTGAACCTGAATATCGACATTCGCCTCGATACCTGGAGCGCTGTCCATGATGGCCTGAGCAGCGGGCGTATCGACGTGGTGCAGGGAATGTTCTATTCGCCCGAGCGTGATCGAACTTTCGATTTCAGCCCGGCCCACGCAATTGTCGGCCACTCGATTGTCACCCGACGCGGCGAAAAGGCGCCGCAACACCTGAATGATCTCAAGGGAAAGTCGATTCTGGTCATGCGGAACGACATTATGCACGATGTTGCCATCAACCATGGCTACGAAAAACAGCTGGTGCTGGTTGCGTCGCAGGAAGAAGCCTTGAGGCGACTGGCGGCCGGCGAACAGGATTGTGTGCTGGTTGCACGCATTCCCGCCCTTTACTGGATCGAAAAGAATGGCTGGCAGAACCTTGAGGTCGGGGCCGAGTCTCTTCTGTCGCCCGAGTACTGTTATGCCACCCTGCATGGGGAAAGGGAGCTGCTGGTAAAATTTTCCGAAGCCTTGGAAACCTTGAAAAAAAATGGCACTTACCGGGCTATCTATTCAAAATGGTTCAATATTTATGAAGACCCTTCCCTCCACCCGCAGGTGCTTTTGAAATATGCCTTATATGGGTTGACGCCCGTGATCCTGCTGCTGCTCGGGGTGGGTTTCTGGAATACAACTCTCAAGCGACAGGTGGCACAACGCACCCTTGAACTTGAAGTTGAAATGACCGAACGTAAAAAAGCCGAACAGCAACGGGCAGAGCTTGAAGTGTCGTTGCGCCAGAAGCACAAAATGGAAGCCATAGGTCTGATGGCGGGGGGCATTGCGCATAATTTTAACAACAATCTGGCAATTATTATGGGGAACCTGCAACTGGCAGATCTGAAGTTGGATGCAAAAACGCCTGTCCGTGAACACCTTGAACAGGCGCTGATTGCCACCCGGCGTTCGTGTGAACTTGTGCGGCAGATCATGGCTTACAGCCGTCAGAGCACCTTTGATAAACAACAGATTTCCATGGCTGAAATTATTGCAGAAACCATCAAACTCCTGCGTTCAACCATGCCGACCTCGGTTGACTTAAGCTGCCAAATTCCGCCAGCCCTCAATCCTGTTCTGGTTCAGGCCGATGCAAGCCGCATCCAGGAAGCCTTGATCAATCTGTGCAACAATGCCGTCCATGCCATGCAGGAGAAGGGGCGGTTACAGATTGAACTGGCCCGCAGGAATTTAAATCAACGCGATATCCCCGCGCACTTCAACTGCACTGCGGGCGAATATCTGCGCCTGCGGGTTCAGGATAATGGCTGCGGGATGCAGGCCGAGGTAATGGAGAAAATTTTTGATCCTTTCTACACCACCAAGGAAGTGGGTAAGGGCACCGGCATTGGCTTGTCGACCGTCATGGGGATCATCCACCAGCACCAGGGGTTCATTCAGGTTGACAGTACCCCGGGGCAGGGTGCTACTTTTGATCTCTATTTTCCGGTCAGTGACCAACCGCCTGCCCCTGCCGTGACAACGGCAGAAATTCTGCCCCGGGGATCCGAACATATTCTGTTTGTCGATGATGAAACCATGCTGGTCGAAATGGTTGAGAAAATTTTTACCCAGAGGGGCTACGTTGTCACCGCCGAAACCAGCAGTTCAGCGGCCTTGCAAAAATTCAAGCAGAATCCCGCCGCCTATGATCTGCTCATGACTGACCAAACCATGCCCGAGCTCACCGGTTGCGAACTGATTCGTGCCCTGCGTGAGATTCGTGCCGATCTGCCGGTGATTTTGTGCTCGGGTTACAGCTCGAAACTGACGGAAGATAAAATGAAGAATTTAGGTATTGATGCTTTTTTCTGGAAACCGGTTGAAATAGGCCACCTGCTACACACGACGCGCAAGATTCTGGATGAAAAAAAGCGCGCCCCCCAACCCGGCTGAAACGGATTGCCGCGCCTCGGTACCGTGCGAACTCGCGGTTGCCATGATGGCTTTGAAAAACCAAGCTCCGGGAAAAACGGTAATTTCCCCGCGTCATGCACGCTATATTTTGCGGAGGGCAAAATGGCAAGAATTTTGATTATTGATGATGAACCGCAACTGCGTAAAATTTACAGCGAATTTCTTGCAGTTGACAACCACCAGGTCGATACGGCCAAGGATGGCAAACACGGGTTGACGCTGCTGGCCCAGGCTTGCTACGACCTGGTCATTACCGATATTATCATGCCCGAAACCGATGGCTTTGAAGTGCTGATGGCACTCAACCAGAAGTATCCCCGGTTAAAAAAAATCGTCATCACCGGCGGCTCAGCCCTGCTGGAAACCGGCTATCTGATGGCAACCGCCGCACAGTTGCGCGCCAACAAGGTGATTGCCAAACCGGTTGATCTCACAACCTTTCGCGCCGCCATTAAAGAAGTTTTGGCGCAGCCTTAGGCTCCTGCCGTAATCGCGCAAATTCCACGGATGAACCGGGGACGAATGCGGCCCACGGCGAAGTGAATCCTCCATTCTTGCTGCTTCGATTCGGGGTGATTTGATCATTTCCCGGAACAAAAAAGACTAGCCAGAAGCTCAGGTGGTGGCTATGCTGTTCTGCAGCTTAAAACTTCTAATCATCCTGGTTCTGTGTCGACCAGGAATCACGGCTATTGGAGAGAAAGGAAGCCACAGTGTCTTACGTCAATGATTTCTGGAACAACAACGCGACGGCCATTATTGCCCTTCTTTATCAACTGGCGCTGGTGGTGGCCGTTTTTTTTGCCTGTCGCATTGGGGCGAAGCTGGTGGTTAAAGGGATTCGTCGCGTCGGCGCGCAAGGAGAGGCCCTCGATGAAACCCTGCTGCCGGTTTTATGCGCCTTCGCCCGTTATGGAGTCTATACCATCGGACTGATTGTGGTGCTGGATATTTTCGGCTTCAACACCAACAGTATTATCGCCCTGCTGGGTGCCGCGGGTCTGGCCATCGGCCTGGCGCTGAAAGATACCCTGAGCAACATTGCCGCCGGGATCATGCTGTTAATTCAGCGCCCCTTTCGCATTGGCCATTTTATCGAGTGCAATTCTTTCGCCGGCAGCGCAAAAGAAATTGGCCTGTTTAACACAATTCTTACCACCGCCGACGGGCTTTATCTGTCCATGCCCAACAGCACCCTGTGGGGAAGTCCGCTGAAAAACTTCACCTGCAACGGCACCCGTCGCATGGATTTGTCGGTAGGGATTGCCTATGGGGATTCTATTGACATCGGCCTTGGGGTGTTGCGCGAAATTGTTGCTGCTGAGCCTCGTTATCTGGCCGATCCGGCGCCGCAGTTTATCGTGCAGGCTCTGGGAGACAGCTCGGTGAATCTGCAATTGCGGGCCTGGGCAAAAGTTGAAGATTACTGGGGTATTTATTGGGCCAACAACAAAATCATGAAAGAAAAGATTGAAGCCGCAGGCCTGCACATTCCCTTTCCGCAGCGTGATGTGCACATGATCGAAAAATAACCCTGAAAATCTTTTCTGGTTAGCGACTGATCTTCGATCAGAGCCGAAAAAACGTCGCTCCCGCGAAGGCGGGAGTCCAGAAATCGAGGGAACCCCCCTGGATACCCGCCTTCGCGGGCATGACGGCTGAACATCACAGAACCAGAGCGGTAGATTGATATGAATCAGGAAATTTTTTAAAACCACTGGTAGCCACAGATTTTTGCAGGGGAGTTTCACGCATTCGTTTGTCGGATTACCCTCTGAGAATGCTGTGCTTTAAGGTTTTTATCCGTGTCTATCTGAGTGAATCTGTGGTTCAAGACGGTTTATTTCGTTCGTACCTCAGCATGCTTGTTTTGAGAGATGTTCCCCCATAAAAAATTTTCAGGAGGTGGATATGAATAATCTGGCAGCGGTTATCCTGGCGGCAGGCAAGGGTACCCGCATGAAATCCCAGCGCGCCAAGGTGTTGCATGAAATCGCCGGTCTACCGCTGCTGGCCTACCCCGTACAGGCAGCGAAGACCCTCGGCTGCGACAAAGTCTGTGTCGTCGTTGGCCACCAAGGCGAAGCGATACAGCAGGCGTTCCGTGGGCAAGATATCGACTTTGCCTGGCAGCGCGAACAGCTTGGCACCGGCCATGCCCTCTTGTGTGCCGCCGAAAGTCTGGCCGGTTTCCGTGGTGACCTCTTACTGCTGTGCGGCGATGTGCCACTGCTCAGCTCAACCAGCCTTGAAAGCTTACTGGCCGTACACCGCCGGGAAAAAGCGGCTGTCACGGTTTTAACCGCCCGCCTCGAAGACCCCGGCAGCTACGGGCGCATTATCCGCCAGGGTGAGCTGGTGAGGCGCATTGTCGAAGCCAAAGATGCTAAAGCCGCCGAACTTGCGGTCTGCGAGATTAATACGGGGACTTATGTATTCGATGCCGACTTTGTGTTTTCAGTGTTACCTGCCCTGAGCTGCAACAATGCCCAGGGTGAATACTATCTGACCGATGTGGTTGAAGCGGCAGTCAAGGCCGGGCGCAAGGTCTGTGCGTGCTGTCTTGACGATGCCAACGAAGCCCTGGGGATTAACGACCGCGTGCAGCTTGCCGCAGCCACCAGCCTGATGCGCCAGCGTATCAATCAGCAACTGATGTTGAACGGGGTTTCCCTCCTCGACCCCGAGACAACCTATGTGGATGTCGGCGTGGAAATTGGCAGCGACAGCTTGCTGTATCCGGGGGTTATCATTCGGGGCAAGACCCGCATTGGCCAGCATTGCGTGATTGAAAGTGGAGTTCAAATCGACCAGAGCCAGATTGCCGATTATGTTCAGGTTAAAAAGGGTTCAGTTGTAGAGGCATCGATCATCGGCCCGGGCTGCAAAATCGGCCCCATGGCGCACCTGCGCACCGGTACCGAACTGCTGGGCGACAACAAAATCGGCAATTTTGTCGAAACTAAAAAAGCCCGTCTCGACCAGCATTCTCAAGCCAGCCACCTGACCTATATTGGCGATGCCGAAGTTGGCAAGAATGTCAATTTCGGCTGTGGCACCATTACCTGTAACTATGACGGGGTCAACAAACACAAAACCATTATCGAAGATGATGTGTTTATCGGCAGTGATACCCAGTTTATTGCGCCGGTCAAAATTGGCCGCAACAGCCTGATCGGGGCAGGCTCGACCATTACCAACGATGTGCCACCCGACGCCCTGGCCCTGTCACGCACCCCGCAGAAAACCATTGATGGCTGGCGCTTGAAGCATCCGCTCAAGAAGAAAGAGTAACTTTTCAGCGTCGGCGACAGAGACAAAGGCAAGTCAGGCGGGAAAACACCTTCACGGCACCGCGCGAGGCAGGCTTTTGGGCTGTCTTCAAGCCCTTAACTGAACGCGAAAACCAAGGGGAATCAAATCTATGTGTGGAATTGTTGGTTATCTGGGTCATGCTGAAGCGGCACCGATTATTCTGGATGGCCTGCGGCGTCTTGAATACCGTGGCTACGATTCGGCAGGAATCGCCACTCTGGCGGCGGGAAAAATCTGCGTGGCGCGCGCCGAGGGCAAGCTGATCAATCTGGAAAAACGCCTGCAGCAAAGCCCTCTTGCCGGTCAGCGCGGTATTGGCCATACCCGCTGGGCGACTCACGGGCGTCCTTCTGAAACCAATGCCCACCCCCACAAAGCCGGGGCGATCATTGTCGTTCACAATGGCATTATTGAAAATTACCTGGAACTCAGAGAGCAACTGCGCGCTCAAGGGCACCAGTTTGTCTCGGAGACCGATACCGAAATCATTGCGCATCTGATTGAAGAACATTACAAAAAGGGCACCGCCTTCGAACAGGCAGTGCGGCAGGCGCTGATGGAAGTGCGTGGCGCCTATGCCATTGCGGCGCTGTGTGAGAATGAGCCCGATTGTCTGATTGCCGCCAAGCTGGGTTCGCCCCTGGTAGTGGG
>JAACTI010000477.1 GCA_009993495.1 Deltaproteobacteria bacterium
CGTTATGCCGATTATCTGATGGTTCAGCTTTATACCCCCGCCTGGGACGGCTACTTACCGCAACTGGTCGAGGCGCTCAAAGAGTTGTTTCAACCGGCGGGGATCTATCGCAAACTGCGGCCCCAGGAAACCCGCCAGCTGGAAGCCCGGCGCAAGGGTAAAAATTACAGCCGTCTGCTGGCGGGCACTGAAGCCCCCCATCCTTTGATGGTGCGGGAAAATGGTCTGTCTTATCATGTCGATCTGCAGCAGGGGTTGAACACCGGCCTGTTTCCCGATCAGCGTCAGCACCGGCTTGATTTGATGCGGCGAGTTGCGGGAAAACGTTTTCTTAACCTCTTTGCCTTTACCGGGGCTTTTTCGGTGGCAGCTGCGGCGGCCGGGGCCAAACAGGTGACCAGTGTGGATGTTTCAGGGGCATATCTGGATATTGCGCGCGAGAATTTTGCCTTGAATCGCTTGAACCCGAAAAAACATTACTTCATTGTTGGCGATGTTTTTGTTGAGCTCGCCAAAACGCAGAAAAGTGGCGCGCAGTTCGATGTCATTCTGTTTGATCCCCCGTCTTTTTCGACCACGCGCAACAGCCGTTTTGCCACCCGTAACGGAACCTCGCAGTTGGTAGCTGCCTGCCTGCCGCTGCTGAAATCAGGCGGCTTGCTCATCACTTCTTCCAATCACCAGAAGGTCGATCCGGCCAGTTATCTGAAGGAACTGCGGCGAGGGGCGCTGGAGGCAGGATGGGAGCTGCGCACTATTTATCGCGGCAGCCAGCCGGAAGATTTTCCGGTGTCGGTCTGTTTTCCTGAAGGAGATTATCTGAAATATGTCATCAGTGTTTGCACCAAAGGGAGATGATCCATGCTTTTTCTGATTTTTCTCATACCCATCGGGCTGATTTCCGGCTATTTGTGTTTTACCTGTTTGCGTCAAAAATTTCATGGAGCTGCTTTATTGATGGGGGGCGTTGCCCTGCTATGCCTGGTGCTTTCCTTGGTGATTCTGGCCGCGGCTAACTTTGTGGTGAATGTGACCTGAGGGGCGGTTGAAGGCAGCCCGCTGAGATTGAGTGACCGAGTATTTTCTCGGGCTTTCTGCGGCTAAGGATTAGCGCAATGTTTTTTAAGCAGCGCAACAATGACCTGGGCCGCGGGTGAAAGTTCGCGGCGGCTGCGCGTTGCCAGCCAGAGCTGACGCTGGACGTGAAGATTTTCGACCCTGATGCTGATGAGTTCTCCCCGCAGCAGTTCCTGGCGCACCGAAATTTCAGAAAGAAACG
>JAACTI010000478.1 GCA_009993495.1 Deltaproteobacteria bacterium
GGTTTGCGGATGCGAAGGGTTTGGCCATTAGGGCCGCGACCTGCTTGGTACTTGAAAGATTCGTCGTATTGACGGTCGATAGAACCAATGAACGAAAGTTTTTCGTGCGCAATACGCTGCGCTTCTTTCGCCACCATATCTACTACTGAGAGGTTATTAGCCATGATTGTTTTCCTTTATCGAGCTTTAATATGCTTTTTGCGCCAGTCTGCAAATTCCTTGTCCGTCATCTGGTCGGGTGATTTAGATACTGTCGCTCGACTACCGGACGGTGTAATAGGCTCCGGCGCATCCGTTGTTGCTTTTTTGGGAGCTTTCAGCTTCGATTCAAGGTCTAATATCGCCCGAACTTGCGCTATTGGCGAAAGTCTTGCGATTCGCGCCGCTTCCTGCATGTTGGTTCCGAGGTGATAGGCAATGTCTCCGCCTATATCAGATTCGCCAATTGCGTCGCGCATTGCGAACGTGATGGGTAAATCCTCATTACTGACCACTTCCTCAAAATCTTCATACTTTGATGCGGTCTTTGCGATGTTACTTGCCAGCCGTTGTTCGTGTTGGGTTTGGGCTTGTCTCTGGCGCTCCTGCTCGTTTTGAGCCTGAATGCCTTTGAACTTTTGCTCAACCTTCCAGTCTGTTACGGCTTCAATGTAACTTTCATAGTCCTGAAACTGATCTGGTTTTGGCTCCCCGCGATTGACTGGCTCCGCTTTGGGCTGCATCTGCGATTTAAGCAGTTGTAATTCAGCTTCTGCGCGTGAGTACCGTTCAATCTTGCGAGATTCTTTGGCAAGTCTGCGCTGTAGAATGTCATCCAATTCTTTCTGGGTGAACGTTCTTTCTGGCTTGACTTCCGGTTCTGTATTTTCAACCTCGGAGGGAACCGTTTCCTCTGTCGGTGGCGTTGCGTCTTGAACTTCAACGGGAGCAACTTCCGTTTGTACTTCGGGTGCTGCAAAGGCATCGTCTGCCATGTTTTCCTCCGGCTGTGGGATAGCGCATCTCTCGATGGGCAACCTGGAATGCGTCCAGTGGCGCTTACTCTAAACCTGTTAATTTCGATTGTCAATAGTGAGCGCTCACTCTCACCGTAAAGCAATAAGGCAAGCCGTGTCATTGACCTACTTGAAAAATCAAGTAGCACCCTGTAGGGGAATCAACCACTCATTGCCGGGCGCTCGTTTCGTGAGCCATTCGCTGTTGTCATTAGACAGTAGCCCGTATTGCCGCATGTGTTGATCGTGTCTGCGTGGGGCGGCTTGCCAGTTACCCCAATTTGTCCAGCATGTAACGTGGCTGCTGGTAACGTCCTGTATCGCCGGTCTGCGTGTTAGTAATCCACTAACATATCAATGTTTGCC
>JAACTI010000479.1:0-461 GCA_009993495.1 Deltaproteobacteria bacterium
TAAAAGAAATCCTTTTGCTCGATCGCTCTCTGGCATGTTCGGCAAAGCTCCTGGAGTCGGGGGAGGGATTCCACATGTAAGGCCGCACGGTGAAGATTATGGAGTCCAGAAGGGATGTGCGCGAGAAAAGCTTTAAGCCCTTTCTTGAGGCCCAAAAATCCATAGGCCCCGAGGGCTTGGATGAGGCGCTGTGCCGAGGCTGCCCAGAAAGTGTTCTGGAAGGTGGTCCAATCAAGATCCCATTTCGACAGCCCGTAATAAAAGGACAGGAGTTCATCACGGTCACTTCCGGAAAAATTCACATAGGGATCGCAGAGAAGCGAGCCAAGATCGTAGAAGGGGTTTCCGAAGCGCATCCCCTGAAAGTCGATGAGAAAGGGTTCCCCGTCACGGATCATCACGTTCTGGGATTGCAGATCACGGTGAACGAGAGAGCGCATCGTTCCCGAAAGCCGCTCTGC
>JAACTI010000479.1:686-1867 GCA_009993495.1 Deltaproteobacteria bacterium
ATGGATACGGATTTCGTTGCAGCGTGGGCAATCGGTCTGCTGGCACAGTAACGCTAGCGGATCGTTTTTTATCCGCTCGATGACTGCTTTGAACAGCATTTCGAGCGGCACGGCCTGCACGGCCGCGTTCCCGATCCTGACGAGCCGCGTATCGCGTTCCACCTCCGGCGCAATAGACTGGAATCCCGCCGAGCAGCCTGGAAAGCCGGGGCACTCGCGCACGCCCTGCGGGGTCAGCGCCCAGCGGACGAACTGCTTCCGCCCGGCCAGCTTCTCGGCGTAATGGATGCTGCTGTTGACAGTGTGATCCACGCTCAACAGCAGCACCCAGCCATCCTGTTTCGCCAGCGCGCCAATGGGGGCCAGCGGATCGGCGAGGCTCTGCGCGGCGATGGCGGCCTTGGCGTTGACGCCCGCAAAGGACAAAATGGGATGCGCCGAACGACTGGCGCGCGGGTGTTTGCGCAGCGTCTCCGCGGCGGCGCCCATCAGCGTGTCAGCGGGCATCTGCGGGTCGAAGAACTCGGCCATGCGGTTGGCGTCCGCGCCGGAGCCGTAGGTGATGGCGTTGTTTTCCGGCCCGGTCGGAGGTGTGAGCATGGTTTTGTAAGTGAATGTTGGCATGACCACGGACGGGAAGACTGCCAGCAGCGCGCTGACCAGCGCCTCCGCGCCGCCCTGCACTTGCCCAAAAGCCGATAGTGACGCGTGAACGATGACTGGCTTATCGCCCAATTCCAGGGAACGAAAACCAATCAATATGTCTTGTGGTCGCGTGGTCATGTAGTCTTTTAGTCAAGTAGTTTCGTAGTCATGCGGTCAATTAGTCTGATAGTC
Source organism: Deltaproteobacteria bacterium (assembly GCA_009993495.1). GTDB lineage: Bacteria > Desulfobacterota > Desulfuromonadia > Desulfuromonadales > Geopsychrobacteraceae > Geopsychrobacter. Next base: position 1,524 of record JAACTI010000479.1, read on the forward strand.
GCGTGGTCGGTTGGTCAAATGATCGCGTGGCCGGTTGGTCAAGTGGTTATGTGGTCGGTTAGTCGTGTGGCCGTTTGGATGCTTTGCTTTTCCGCAAATATGCGATAAGCGCGTTGATCGTCTTTTTGGTGATTGTCGCCTTGTCATAGATCTGTTGGAACAACTCCTGCGCCAGATACTTGCGGTCGAGGGCAAGGTAGGCTTCTGATCCTCCCAAAACAACTATTCGACCACACGACTATCCAACCATATGACCACTCGACTATCTGACTACCTGACCACGCGACTATCCAACTAATGCCCTTTCCAACCAGGCTTTCTCTTTTCAACAAACGCCTTCATGC
>JAACTI010000174.1 GCA_009993495.1 Deltaproteobacteria bacterium
CCCTTGAAAACCGCGATGTTTTCTTCCATTCCTATTCCTCCGTCCTATGAGGCATTATAAACAACTCCATCTCCGCCTTCTTTATCATTCCTTTATTGGCAATCGCCCCCGGCATGCAGGAATCCTTCAAAGAACAATCTTCGCACCTGCCGTCGTTGGCCGGCGGCGGAAGCCGCTTCTCCGCGATCATTGCATGGACTTCGGCAGCCACATCCTCTACCCGACGCCGCAGCTCATCGGTGAAGACTACCTCTTTCCGCTCCCGCGATCCATGCCAGTAAAGAGCGCCCTTTTCAACCTTCACTCCAAGCATATCTTCCAAGCACACGGCCTGTGCACAAAGCTGAACGTAATCATTCTGAAATGTTTTATGTCTTCCCGATTTATACTCAACAGGATATGGAATTTCTCCATGAAACTCTACCAAATCTGCCTTGCCGACCAGATGCAGCCGCTTTGACCAAATCGGAAGAGCTCGTTCATATCGCACACCAGCCAAAGAATGCGAGGAGTCTTCGTGAACATTCTCATGAGCGTCTTGTCCACGCATTGTATAGATATTTTCATCCCACACTTGCTCTATGTGGACAAGGGCACAGCGCCGTGGACAGTAGAGGTAATGGTTCAGGGCGGAGATCATGATCGGTTCTTGTTTGTCCATAGTCTTCTCTCAAATACAACAGTTATCAGCAAAGTTCGTCAAGGGGAGTACGCCAGCCATATAGCCAAGGAAGTCGTCATATTTCAGGGTCCAGCGGTATAGTTTTTCAAACCCATGAATTGGCGCTACGCCATACGTCCTTTCCTTTGACGAGTAGATATTGATGCTTTTTTGCTGCAATTCAAACGGTTCAACTCTTTCACGACGCTCAAGGCGTTGGCGCAAATCATCATCCACAACAACGGTAATCGTGTTTGAATCAATGACCTTGAATTTCTCATCAACCTCGGGGAATTTCCGCGCAAGTTCAGCCTTTACGATTGGGTCATCCTCATAGCTCCCCTGATTGCGGTCTCTTATCTCCCGCTTCATGGCCTCTTTACAGTAATAGGAAGAGACATGCCCCTTCTCATAGAGGTCCGCAAGTATTCGTGAAGACACGGTGAACGCGGGATGATCTCTGAGCAGTTCACTTGCCTTAATCCTGAAACTCCACAGCTCGCAGGTTCCAAACTCTCCCGAACGGTTCACACGACCGGCTGTCTGAATGGTGCTGACCAGACTGCACATCTCACGGGCTGCGGACCGGAATGATAAGTCAACTCCCGCTTCAACGCATGAGGTAGCAACCAGCGTCCAATCGGTGTCATTCATATCAGCCAGACGTTTTTTCACCCTTTCCAGAACTGCCTTGCGATCAATCGGAGCCAGCGCTGTTGATAGGTGCTCAACCTTTTGTCTGTTCCTCTCCTCTGCTCCGGCAAGCTCCCTGGCCACTGCCGCAGCCGATTGAACTGTGTTGAGGATGACAAGACGCGGACCCGGCAATTGGAGTATCCACTCACACAAATCTGTCAGAGCAAGCGCCTCTTTCTTAATTTGATACTTGATTCTGGATGTTTCTGCTTGTATTGCCGTTGTGCGTACAATGGGTATAACCAGCTCTGCAAGCGGGGCCGGTGATGCTGAGAACTCCTCAAGCTCCCAAAATCGCGTAAGGGAACCGGATGCCATGACGATATAACAGCCCCAATCTTTCACCAGCTCCTGGAGCCATTTCCATGCCTGTGGCCAAAGAGGGGCGGGCAATGCTGCGTGGGCTTCATCGATGAAAATAGCTGAACCAGCCAACTGATGCAGCTTACGAAGCGTTGCAGGGTGTTTGCTGGCAAGGGTCTCAAAGAACTGTACCGCGGTCGTGACGGTTATCGGCGCATTCCAAAGAAAGGAAAATGCTCGGTTCGCCTCTTCCTCAAATTCCGCCTTGTGGTGATGAGCAGCGACTACCCTTTCCTTTGTTTCACCTTCCAGCAGCAGCGCTTTACGGTATACATCAACCGACTGGTCAATAATGTTGGTGAACGGCAATACAACAAACACGCGGCGCAGACCTTTCTCCTTGGCGGCATTTAGAAGATGAGCCATGACAGCGGTTGTCTTGCCGGTTCCGACCGGGCTGTCACAGGCAATCATGCCGCCATCGTTCGGCTGAACAGTTCGGCAGGCATCATATACCTGTCGCCGAACTTCGTCTCGTTCCTTCCTGCTGTTATCGTCAGACGTCAGGCCATCAACATAGCGGTCGAACGCCACAAGCCGCTGTTCGGCTGCAAGCGGCACATCTCCTTCGGGTACGATATTTCCATAGTGCCGCGCCGTATCGGTGTGATCTGCATCCACAAGGCATGACAACGCCATACGCATGAAGAGCGGTGTTGCGGCTTTGCCCTTCCAATCATGTTCTGAAACACCAACACCAATCTCTGCTGCATGAACAGCAAGGTAACCGGACAGGCCGAGAGCAGTGCTGCCTTTAGCCGAAGCCTCACGGAACATATCAGGTCCTTTAACCTGTTCATCCAGCAACGAAAGCAAGCCTTTGTGATGGCAAGCTACCAGAAAGGCTCCAATAAGATTTGCCAACCGCTTCGAGTAGGTCAGAAGATAAGCCGTCCCCGCATCCCAATGTTTCACCGGCAAGCTTGTCTTACTGCTAGTTCGCAGCACGGCCTGGTTATCATCGTCCAGCTTTCCTAAATCATGGTATGCAGCTGCGCACTCCACTGCCGCCAGCAAAAGCGGGCCAAGCGGAGAATACGCCGCCGCCCTCTTCGCATACTCGCGCGCCATGCGTAGGACTTCCGAGACATGCTGCTTGTATGTCTGTTCCGCTATGCCGTCTTTGGCGCTATGGGCGAGATATTCGCTCATTAGAACTCCATCAGGTCTTTCAATGGAGCGACTTTCCCTTGTAGCGCGGCAGGAAGAGTGGACGGGATGTCATACTCTTTCCTGTTGTTGGATGCACTATCCGAGTGTTCCCGTTTTGTCGGCGTGAGCGAGTCAATCAGCTTGAAATCCGAGCAAGAGCCGATTGCCGATTTGTGCTCCATGTACCAAGCATTCAGGATCTCTACGTTTGGCCGCACATATGAGCGTGAATGGGCATAAGCGTGGGGGATCAAGGCCAACAGTAATTCGATATCTTTTGCCGTACAGCCAGACTTGTGCGCCGCGCTGGGGTTCACAAAGAAGGGCATGCAGTAGATGCCGTGCTGGACAATACGATACGCCATTGGGGCCATACCGCGATCCAATCCCTCCTGAACACCAGACTTATTCGTATTCGTGTGTCGTTCAATGATTATCGGTGCAATGGAAAGCCCCATGCCGAACTGAACAGTGCCAGTTTTGATTGTGGTGGCAGCCCCTTTTTCCAGAAAGGTATTGCCAAATATACGACCGTCCCAATATCTCCTTTTGAATTCCTCTTGTTTGTTGTTAAGCAGATCAGTAATTTCGTCACGGTTTCGTCCTCGTGACTCAAGAATATCAAATTCTTTATCCTTGAGATCTAGTTTGGCCTTCAGTTCCATCCAGACCGGCCCTTCTTTATCCTCTACAAGGTCTCTCAGTTTTCGTTTGAATGACACCGGTGAAATTTCCCCCAGTCCGTCGGGACGCTGGCGGGGATCGCTCTCGCGATCTGGGTCGCCGTTGGGGTTGGAGTTGATGGCCTCTATGACGAGAAGGCCAGTTGCGCGCATGATTTTTTTAGCTTCGTTTGACATGGTATGTCTCCTTTTCCTTAAATGTGTTGGTTTAATTCTTTTCCGATTCTACGCGGGCAAGATACCCGAGCAGCATCTGTGCTTTATCTGTATCACTGGATCGCTGCGGCAATGGGGCTTCCTTTAACTGCTCGGATACCTCGCCAAGCTGCTTAAGAAAGGTTTTTACCAGGCCCACTCTATCGCCCTCCTTCACTGTTCTCGCCCATGCCTGATAGGGCAAAACCCTCTGAGACAGCATTGAAAGTGCTTTTTCAGGAGTTTCAAGAGCAGTTGCCATAAGCGCATTGCCAACTAACTGCGGCGGAACGGACCCTTTACGCGGTCCTTTGCAGTATTCGAGGTGCAGACTGTCGGCGAGGTTTAGTAACCTGCCGACCAGAAAAGCAGAGGATGTCATAATTTCTCCTTTCGTGTGACCGAGTTTATGTAAGATCAAACTTATAATTGACGGGATTAGCAATTTTTGCTTTTCATATTTCTTCGTGTATTTTTTATCGATCATATGCACAAGCCCTTGCACATTTGCCTGCCCAAGCGCCATCAACAACGGGAAACTGTTGCGGAGCACTGCGCTCAGTGCCCTTGTGGCAACCTGATGAAGCTCTTGACCTTCCCCCAGCAGCAGACTTAAAGCATCATTGACGGAGAAGCCGTGTGCCCCTTCCGCACGGGTGCCCTGACGGGACCAAACCGTATTCAGACACCAAACCACTTCTGCCGGAAATGGTATCAACGTTTCAATCCAAACGGGAGTATCGCCCTTGTTTTTTCCAAAACTCCGTAGCTTGATTGTTGGGCCATTCCTGCTGCCTTCCTGCCAAAGTTGTGCCGAGTGAATAACATGATCGGCAGAATATCGTTTGCTGGCCAATACCTTGGTGCGTGCGTCGCCCGGTCTTTTCGCAAGAACAAATACACGAACCCCGGAATCTACCGTTTCGTTTGTCCTACCCCGCAAGGCAACCGTTACTCTCTCGGCGAGCGCAGCAAACCGAGCTTGCCCTATTTCAGCTAAGTCGTCTTCCGCATCTCCCATTATGCCAGCCAAGTCAGGCAAACTATCTGGATTTTGGGTTGGATAGGCAAATAATAGCATCGGTCGTTCCATCCTACGGCTGAGATCACACCATGTTTTCCCTTTACGATCGTCATCTCCAAGCCATTCCAGTGCACGCTTCATTTTTTTCCGCACATCATTCCCGACAGAAAAAGATTCGTGCTCAATCATTCCGTATCGCATCTGACAAGGTGAGTCTTTGGTCATGGCCCTAAGCTTTACATTACCAAGTGCGTTTTTAAACCCGACATCTGGAAATTTATTGTCATCCCCGGAAGCATTACAGCCAAACGCGTCTACTCCCGCAGAAACTTTCGTTATCGTTGCTGACAACAGTTTTGAGTTCATCCATTTTTGAACTTCCAAATGATTTGCAGGGAATTGCTTCCAATCACTAATTTCGAAAATAATCTGAAAGTCTAACGGTTTTGCGCCGCTATAGTAAAACAACACATCTATTGGCCATGACTTGCCTTCTTCAATATTTTTAAGCAGCTCGCCATACAATTGACCATGGAATCTCTTTGAGTCAATTTTTTTTGCTCTCGCAAGAAGTTCTGTAATTGACGAAAATTCATCAGGGACATCAGTAAGTTTTGCAAATAGGTCGTTTACCGGCTTATCAAGACATTCGTTGATCTTATCGAATGCATTTGTCTTCTTACCCAAGTTGTCCAGCCACAGATTTGTGGAACAGGTGACAATTTTTTGAATTTCATTTCGCGGCATGTTGCTGCTTTTTTTCATGGTGATTAATCTCTTTTTGCATTCATCATCAGTCACTTTCAATAATGGTGGCAAATTAACCGACGGAAAGGAAACCCCATATGATCCGATACCATCCCATTTTCGAACTGTCTGTACCTGATCAATGGCCATCGAGCTAATGCCTGAGATATTTCCATCTTTATCCAAGTATACGGAACAAGCTGTTCTCCTTGGACATAAAGTAAACTTGGGGTGATAATCTGGAGGGTTTATTCCTGCTTTTTCCAGGCAAATCGATAGTTCACGAAGCTCATTCAGCATAGACAAGCCCTCCGTTTCTCACTTTAGCATCTGGCTTGTAAACTGGTTGTTTGTTCCCTGATGGTTCAAACACAGAAAAAAGAAAGCTTGGCAAGTCGAGTGAAATATCTTCTTGCACCCGAGTGCCCTCCCGAAATGGCCCGATATAGTCCGGTACAAATTCACGCCAGCCAAGGAACGGCGTATCGTGCCACTGCCCTTTCTCCAAGCGACGGTTGAACATATCCTGGCAGGCGTGCAGCGCATTAAGTCCTTTACTTGCCTGCGAACGTGCCTTTTCGGATAACGTCCCTGAAAATCGCGCCGGTTTTATCTCCGCATAAATCCGGTAGCACACGTTGATCAGAGTTGTTGCCAGCAACTGATAACTACTGTGTGGCATAATTGCTGTTTTCCGTAATGGCCCTCCGTAATTGGTCGCGTAGTTGTGGAAAACGATCGGCTTACAAATCTCCACCTTCACCGGTACGATCTCTACTGTCTCGATCCTGACGATTGCCTCAAATAGCCCTTTTGCAGCTGAATACGTCGGCACAGGATAGCTCACCGGTGAGTCACCTGTATCTGGGCGTGTCCACATAGCCGTTGGGCCGGACACCTCCATTTGAATTGAGTAAGTTTTCATATACGCTCCTTCCTGCCCCGTTTGTTCACATCAATTCCAACTCCATAACCACGCAACCCGCCCCCACTCGGCACAGCCAAAGTCAAAAGCGAATTTCGCAGCCAGCTCAGATGTTCCGTTCAAGTGATCCCGGAGCGGATGCACGCGGCCGTCTTCTGATACG
>JAACTI010000175.1:0-6167 GCA_009993495.1 Deltaproteobacteria bacterium
TGAACTTCCACGAACGAAGGGCTTTCCCCTGTTCAAGAGCCTGATTAGCCGGATTATCCTGTTCAATGTGCTGTTGCTGGCCTTGGGGGTTGGTATTTTTACCCTGTTTCTGCTTTATCGTGAGCAAACTCACCTCATCAATACCACGCGTTATCATGCTGAAGTACTCCTTGGCACCATTGAAAAATCAATTTTCAATTCCATGCGCCAGGGGGATAGCCAGCAGGTGCAGGCTATTTTGGAAACCGTAGGTCACGGTCATGGCATGAGCGGCGTGCGCATCTTCAGCCCCAGCGGACAAATTCTTAAATCGGCCAATCCGATGGAGATTGGCACGTCGGTTGATGTTCAGAATTTCGCCCTTTTTCGTAACAACAAGACCGATGGCGTGGTCAAGAGTGTCGGTGGCGAGCGGATGCTGGCCATGGTGCGACCAATCTTTTCCGACAATCGCTGTAGCAGCTGTCACGGCAGTGGGCGCCGTGTCATCGGCGTTCTCAATATGGATTTTTCCCTGACGGGCATGTATCAGCAGTTGCGTGAAACCAGTCAGCTGTTTCTTTTCTCGACCTTTCTTATTCTGGCTTTTCTGGCGACCGGCATTGTTGTTGTTATGATGCGCTTTCTGCGCCGCCCCATTGAAAAAATTTCAGACTGTATGGCCCAGGTCGAAGCTGGTGATCTGGGCGTGCGCATGCAACCTGCGGCTGACGATGAGATTGGTCGACTGATGAATGGCTTTAATTCCATGGTTGCGCACCTCGATCAGGCCCAGCAAGAATTGCAACAATTCCATTTTCAGCAGATGCAACGGGTTGATCGTCTGGCGTCAATTGGAGAAATGGCCGCCGGATTGGCTCACGAAATCAAAAACCCTCTAGCGGGAATCAGTGGTGCGATCAGTGTGCTTGCCGATGATTATGAGCCGGGGGATCAGCGCCGCGATATCATGCTGCAAATTCAAACCCAGATTACGCGCCTGGATAAAACGGTTAATGATCTGTTATATTTCGGCAAACCGGGGCAGCCCGAATTCAGTTACACGAACATTAATGATCTCCTCAAACAAACCCTGCTTTTTGTTGTGCAACACCCCGAAGCGCGCCATATCAAATATGTCGAAGATTTGACCCCCGATCTGCCGGCGGTCTGGATTGACAGCAAACAGATTCAGCAGGTCGTGCTCAACCTGGCCCTGAATGCGGTGCAGGCCATGGGTGATGACGGAGTTCTGACCCTTGCAACCGATTGCCTCGAACAGGCGTCGGAACGCTGGGTGCGCATCATCCTGCGTGATACCGGCCCAGGAATTACACCTGAAGTGCTGAGCAAAATTTTTGTGCCTTTTTATACGACTAAGACCCAGGGAACCGGCCTGGGCCTGCCGATCTGTCGTCAGTTGATGGAAAATCACGGTGGTCAGCTGCACATTGAAAGCGAACCGGGCCAGGGGACAACAATCATCTTGTTGTTGCCCCTGCGTCAGGAACGGTCAGGCTTGCCAACGCTGGAAGAAACCTGACCTTTTGAAGCGTTGAAACATCGTATCGTTTGGCTCAGGATCCACCCCGCCTGCTGACAGGCGCCGAAGGAGATGATCTTAGTTATGAAAAATCGCATTCTCGTTGTAGATGATGAACATCTGATTCGCTGGTCCCTCGAACAAAATCTGAAAAAACAGGGCTACGATGTGTCTGTCGCCGGTTCCGGTGAAGATGCCCTCCGCATTTTGCAGGAAGAAACCCCCGATCTGATGCTCCTTGATATTCAGCTGCCCGGTATGAATGGACTGGAAGTTCTGGAAAAAATCAAGGAGCTCGAAGACGATGTCGTGGTGATCATGGTCACGGCCCTGGGCGTGCTGGAAACGGCGGTCAAGGCCATGCGTCTGGGGGCTCATGATTATATCAATAAGCCCTTTAATCTCGATGAACTTGCAATTGTTATTAAAAAAGCTCTGGAAACCCGAGAGCTTAAACGCGAGGTCGCTCACCTGCGCGCGGCTCAGCCCAGGCCTTTCGGGATTGGCGGCATTATCGGCAATTCCGGCGATTTACAGCACGTGCTCAACATGGTGCGTAAGATTGCGAAAAGCGACGCCGGTACGGTGTTGATTCAGGGCGAAAGTGGCACCGGTAAAGAATTAATCGCCAAGGCCATTCATTATGAAGGTGGCCGCGCTGAAAAGCCCTTTATGGCCATCAACTGTGCCGCTGTGCCGGAAACCCTGCTTGAAAGTGAACTGCTTGGTCACGAAAAAGGCGCCTTTACTGACGCTAAAAGCCAAAAGAAAGGGCTGTTCGAAATGGCCCATGGCGGTACGGTGTTTCTCGACGAAATTGGCGACATGCCTCTGGCCATTCAGGCCAAGCTTTTGCGAGTTTTGGAAGATCGTACTTTTCGGCGGGTTGGGGGAACCCGTGATGTTCACGTCGATATCCGTATCGTTTCGGCCACCAATAAAGATCTGCTCCAGGCGATTGCCGACAAGACCTTTCGCAACGATCTTTACTATCGCTTACAGGTGATCCCCATATTTCTGCCGCCTTTGCGTGAACGCCGCGCCGATATTCCGTTGTTGGTGAGCCACTTTATCGAAAATTTTAATCGCGAATTCGCCAAAAATGTCAAACGCATTTCACCTCAGGCTGAAAAAATTCTGCTGGAATATGCCTGGCCGGGGAATATCCGCGAACTGCGTAATGTTATTGAGCGCGCGGTCATTCTCGAAAATGAGGAAACCATTGAGTCGTCGCACCTGCCGCGTGAGCTCGTCGCCCAGGCCGTACCCAGTTCGAGCGGGCCAATTTCTTTCTCACTGCCCCCCGAGGGGATCGATATTGAAGACGTTGAGCGCGAATTGATCCGCCAGGCGCTGGAGGCCTCAGACGGAAATCAGTCGAAGGCCGCCAAAAAGCTGAATTTGGGGATTGATGCCTTCCGCTATCGCATGAAAAAGTTCAAGTTCCTCTGAAAATCCCCGCTTTTCAATTTCTCCTCTAAGCATTCGGGCCGCAACCTCGCAGCGTTTGGCGGTTCTTTCTTATTGAACTGGGCAAAAAATAATCAGCTGCCCATTGGCTGGTACTTTCTTTGCAGATATGCCCCGTAACGAAAGTTGACCCATGGGAGTAACAAGGGCGCAAAGGCCCGCGGCTCTTTATTTTCAGGAGGCTTCACTATGATCCGGTCTTGCAAGAATATTGTTATGCTCGCGGTGATAACACTGTGCTTTAGTGTGATATGGCAAGGCACAGCCTATTCCGCCGCCCCTGTCATTGCCAGCCTTGGTCAAATTGATCAGACCTTTGGTATCGTTCTTGGGATGGCGGTTGATACATCCGGCAACCTGTATGTCAGCGATGTCGATGCGCGGGCCATCTATCGTTACGATAGTTACGGCAACCTTGCTCAGATCATAAACGTAACTCAATCCAAGGGCGAAGGGCTGGCCGTTGATGAGACCGGGCGAATTTTTGTTTCAACAACCTCCAATGGTGACTACGCCGCCGACCAGGTGGTGGTACTTGATGCTGCCGGCAATCAAATCGGTGTGTTGGGGCAGGGTCCGGGCGAGTTTGTTGGGGCCGGCGATATTGCCATTGATATCAACGGCAATATTTACGTGGCCGACCGTGGCGCCAAGCAGGTTAAGGTTTATGCGCCCAACTTGAGTGGCGGCACAGTGTTTGCCGGCAAGAGCTTTAGCGGCAGCATCGATATGACCATTGACCGGGTCAATAACCAGATTTATGTCGCCAACTATAATTATAATTCCATGACCGGCGAAGTTCCGACCCTGTTTGTGTTTGATGCCGGTGGGGTTCAGCTTCAGGCCCTTGCTGCTCCCACTGCCTTCGGTAATGATAGCCTCAGTCGCTTTGCCGGAATGACGTTTGACACTGCCGGCCGCTTCTATATTGGTGATTTTACCTGGCACAGTATTCGGGTACTCGATTCTAATTTTACTCAAGTGCTGAAATATACCGACAATGTTTATCAGTCCGGGGTGATGACCTTTGATGCCACCAACGGTCTTTTGTATGTTGCCCGCGCCAATAGTCGAATCAATATCCTCAGCGTTGACGGCGGCGCCGTACCGCAAGCCGCCACCAACACGCCGCCCAGTGTACCAACCGCAATCACTATGGGCGAAGTCGCGAGCCTTAATCCTGTTTTAGCATTTAATGGTTCGACCGATGCCGAAGGTGATGTCCTTACGTATAACCTGCGTGTCCTTGATAATGCTGGGGTTGAAGTTGATGCTCTGACGCTGGCGGAGGGCGAAACCGCCGTTGTTGCCACCACCCTGATTGAAAACGCCCAGTATTCGTGGCAGATTCAAGCCAATGACGGCAAAGCGACCTCCGAGTGGTCCGCTCCTCTGAATATTTATATCAACGCCACCCAGGAAGCCCCCAGTGCGCCGGTGCTGACCTCGCTGCTGGCCGGTGAAGCGGCCAACAGCAGCACAACCCTGAATTGGGATGCGGCTACCGATGCCGATCCCAACGCCAGCCTGAACTACCGGGTAGAAATCACTCAGGGTGCTGCCCTGGTTGCCAGTCATCAGGTGAGCGGAACCATCAGTGCGCTCTCCGCTTTTGCTGCCGATCTGCAACCCGGTACCGCTTACAGCTGGAATGTGGTTGCGGTTGATAATACTGCCCTTGAAACCCCGGCCAGCTCAGCGGGCAGCTTTGTTTTTCAGGCGACTCTGCTAACCATTGATGCCAATGTTGCCGGGGCCAGAGTTTCTCTGGGTGGTCATCACGGTTATGCGGGTCGTTTCGTTGGTGTTACCCCTCTTCAAGTGCGAGATCTGGCCGCCGGTTCTTACGCGGTGGTAGTTGAGGCCGCAGGCTTCGAGCCCGCAGTCGTCAACCTTGCCCTGGCTCAGGATGCCCAGTCCAGCTTCACTGTCGATTTGAAACCTGCCAGTTTGCCAGAAAGCTTTGCCACCCATAGTCTCAACTTGCAGGGCCAGGCGTTTCAGGGCACCAGCCCGACTCCGATTGTCGCCGATCTTGATCAGGATGGCATTCTCGATCTGCTGCTGGCCGACAATGGCCGCCTGAACGTCTATGCCGGATCGCAACAGCTTGATCCGCAAGTGAACGATACCATCGAATACCCTGGTACGATCGATCAGCCTGTTGCTTCGGCTGCGCGCCTGGTGTTTGAGCAGGCCCCGGTTCAACTGGTGTTGCCGCTGATTGATGGTGCGGTGCCTTGCTTGGTCGATTGGAATAACGACGACAAATTTGACCTGCTGATCGGGGGTGCCGATGGCTCCGTAACCCTGTTCACCGGTCTTGGCGGGCTCGAATTTGCCGCAACCGGCGAGTGGTTGGTTACGGTCGCTGCCCAGGCAATTCCTGCCGTCGCCGATTTTGATCAGGATGGCGACAAGGATCTGCTGGTTGCCTCAGGTAACGAATTATTCCTCTTTGACAATGTCGGCACCGATGCAGCACCGCTGCTGAATTCACAAAATACTCTGGCCACGCTCAACGCTCCCGCGTTTCCGGTTTTCGCTGATTGGAACGCCGATGGCAGCCGTGAACTTTTGCTTCTCAGCCAGGGTGAGCTTTTCTCGACAACTGTTGAAAGCAACCAGGTGACGGCTCTGCAAACCACGGGTCTGGTACAGGCCGGAGCCAATCGTGTGTTTGTGTTGAATTTTGCTGATCGTAATTACAACGATGTCCTCTTCGCGACCGCAACCGGTCAATTGGTGGTCGCCAATGGCCAGCAGGGCACCTTGGTCCCGGCCTTTATGCAGGCCCTGTTGACCAAGCTCGACGATGTTGAACAAAAAGTAACCCTTGACGCTCCGGGACAACTGGCCAAGGTTGACGAATTGCGCATTATTGTGAGCCTTGGTGATTACGCTCCGGCCGAAACCGGTGCTTTTGAGCTGGTTGCAGCCCTGGAATATGCAACGCCTTCATGGACATCTGCAATCGAATTCGCCACTCTTCTGAACCCCACAGCCGCCCAAGCCGCTGCCGACGCTGCCGCCCAAGCCGCTGCCCAGGCTGCTGCAGAGCAAGCTGCTGCTGAAGCCGCTGCTCAGGCCGCCGCAGAACAAGCCGCTGCTGATGCTGCCGCCCAAGCTGCTGCCGACGCTGCCGCCCAAGCTGCTGCCGACGCTGCTGCCGACG
>JAACTI010000175.1:6183-6350 GCA_009993495.1 Deltaproteobacteria bacterium
TGCCGACGCTGCTGCCGACGCTGCCGCCCAAGCTGCTGCCCAAGCTGCTGCCCAAGCTGCTGCCCAAGCTGCTGCCCAGGCTGCTGCCCAGGCCGCCGCCGATCAAGCTGCCGCCGATCAAGCTGCCGCCGATCAAGCTGCCGCCGATCAAGCTGCCGCCGATCAAG
>JAACTI010000175.1:6371-10252 GCA_009993495.1 Deltaproteobacteria bacterium
CCGATCAAGCCGCCCAACAAGATGAAGATAGCGACGACGATGGCGACAGCGACGACGATGATGACGATGATGACGATGACAAGAAGGACAAGAAGGACAAGGACGACAAAAAAGATAAAAAAGATAAAAAAGATTAATTTAAACGAATCAACTCTGAGCAGTTATAGATAAATGCCAATAGGCACGGCTTTTGCGAAGACACAGACAAAAGTGCTCACTCTGGCCGATAAGAAAGGGTTTAGTCATGAAAAACATATTGATTCTGGCGATCTTGCTGTTAGGGGCGACCTCGGTTTTTGCCGGAACAGGACCGGCCAATATCGCCAATACACCGCATAACCTGTCGTATTCAGGGAATCTCTACCAGGCACCCAGCTATTGGTATAATGCGACTACAACGGCTGAAGAAGAGATCTGTGTCTATTGCCATACGCCCCACGGGGGCAGCCTCGATGCGCCCTTGTGGAACCGCGATCTGACGAGCTTGCAGGGTGTCGGCATATTTCAGCATTACGCAAGCAGTACCCTTTCAAGTACTGTGGGTGCCAGTAACCGTGCGGTCAATGCGGAATCTTTAACCTGTTTATCTTGCCATGATGGCAGCATCGGGGTTGGTGACAGCTTGCTGAATAACCCCATTACCGGGGTGCCGACGAATAGCGTGGTTCCCGTACAGGGAGGTTTTGGCGTTCAGGGCCCCAGAATCGGTGCCAGCAACGCAGCCACGGGTTCAACTGGTGATCTGCGCGACGACCATCCAGTGTCATTCAGCTATACCGCTGCTTATGGTGATGTGACCAACGCGGGTGACCTGCAACTTGATACCGATGTCGAGGCTGCTGGCTTAGTTCTTTTTGGCACCGGTCAGAATGTTGAGTGTTCAACCTGTCATGATCCCCATGTCGATTACATGACCAATGTTGCCTACACACCATTTTTAGCAATTCCGAATACGGGCAGCGCCATGTGTCTCGCTTGTCACATTAAATAATAAATTTTGAATATTGGTAGAATGTACCTTAATTTGTACGGCATTGATCCCCTGGGAGTGAGCTGATGAAACTGAAAACCCTGGTTCCCGTATTGGCGCTTGCGGTGCTGATGACCATCCAGTCGATGGCATTTGCCCGCCCGGTTCACGATTTTGCTTGTGATTTCTGTCACAAAACCGGCGCGAATTTGTCCGATTTATCGCAGATTGTTTGCCTGGACTGCCATACAACCGGGCATGAAGCGGACACCTTCACCTTCCGGCTCGGGGGAGGGTCAACCAACCCGGTTGGCAGTGGACTCTTTGTTGCTGGTGATGCGAGTGACGCTCTTGGTTCGACCACGGCGGCCGGGGTCACCCCGGGTAAGGAAACCTCCCACAACTGGGGTGCTTCCGACAATAACCCTGCTGCCGGTGCCTCGGCGCCTGCGGACACACGTTTCAATGGCCGCTATAATTATTCGGGCGCCACGGTCTCCTGTAGCCGCTGTCACGACCCTCATGGTGAAATGGATGGGACTCCGCGTTCACCTGCCAACCCCCAACTGCTGAAGCTGGGTGTCGGCAGTGCCGATGCCATGTGTATCGATTGCCACAAAGACTGGGATCAAACCGCCAACAACGGCCACCTGACTCACCCGCTGCAAACCAACTATGCTGCTTTTCAGGCGGCCAATTCTGCAAAGTACAAGCCTTTCAGTCCAGTTGGTGAACTCACCCTGGATGCCAGCGGCAACATGACCTGTACCACCTGCCACGGTACTCACTTTGTCGATTCCGATGCTACCACCACCGATGGCGCGGGCAACGTTTTGTCCTCTGGTGATGGTAAGTTGCTTAAGGGTAGTGGCGTATTAACCGGAGATAAAACCAGCCTCTGTACCAGCTGCCACGTCTACAAAGGCCATGGTGCTTCGGGCATCGGTTGTCTCGATTGTCACAGTGGTCACTCTTACAATGGTGGGACTCCCAACTATTACGTCTTGCGCGACAACGTTTCTCTGAGTGCCTGGCCTGCGGGTGCGCCTGCCAACCCCGGTACCGGGCTGGCTTACACCTCGATGACCTACCCTTGGAAAAACAGCGGCAATGGTTATTGCGAAGGCTGCCATACGCTGCCTGCTGCACATAACGGCTTCGCAACTGGTACCGTAGGTGAATGTAGCAGTTGTCACACTCATGATGACAGCAATGCTTCTTTCACCGCCGGTGATTGTACCGCCTGCCACGGTTATCCGCCGGTTGCCAATACGGCGGGTGGCCCGGATGGCTATGCGGTTGATGCCGGAAATGGCTACAACTACTCCACCGATCCCAACTTTAAAAATGAATCCCAGACGGCCCATGCCCGCCATGCCGGCAGTGCCGCAACGCAATACAAGATTGCCTGTTCCGAATGCCATGCCGGCAATACCCATGATGCCGGAACCTTCCAGGATGTTTTTAATGCACCAACGTCCTTCGTCACCGCAGGCGGTCTGTCTCCAGCCTATGCCAAGGCCGGCAACGGTACTTGCTCGGCGGTTTATTGCCACAGTAACGGTGGCGCACGTGGCGCAGCCCCGGTTGCTGCCACCATTCCTGCTTGGCAAAATGGTGGTGCCGCAACCTGTGCCTCCTGTCACGGTAACGATGCTACGACGATGACCGCTAAGGCGAACTCGGCGACTCACCAGAAGCACTTGGCCAAGGGCTATGATTGTTCTTTGTGCCATGTCAACACTGCGGCCAATGCGACAACTTTGGCGACGGGTGCTATTCAAGGCATCCATGTCAACGGTGCAGCTGATGTCGCCTTTAATCCGGGTTCCAGTCTGACCCAGCTTGGCGGGATGGCGGGCACTTATAGTGCGGCAACCGGAACCTGTAACACTATTTATTGTCACTCCGACGGGACCAACGCCCCGGCTATCACGCCCGACTGGGATCTGTCGGCAACCGGTGCCTGTGGCAGTTGCCATAATGTCACCGGCGAAACCCTGCCTGGTGCCCATAACAAGCACGTATTCGCCGCCGATGGCCCGCAGCTGGCATGTAATACCTGCCACACTCACAACGGGTTGGCGACTGATACCAACGCCGCTGATCACGTCAACGGCTTCAAAGACACCATCGTCAACCTGCAAACGGCAGTTTGTAATAGCTGCCACGGGGTGGATACTGGTGAAACGGCGCCGGTATGGGCAACTCCGACGACGGCCAATTGCGTCAGTTGTCACACGGGTGCCAGCCTCTCAACAATTGGTGTGCAGGCTCCCGACAAGAGTACTGCTCTCGCCACCGGTCACAACCTGGCCAGCGGTAATTATCCCGTTTCAGCTAATCCGGCAGCAAATCGCACTTGTGAAGCATGTCACGATGCGACTCAGCCTCACCTGACCGGCACAGGCAACCTGCGCCTGCAGGCAGGCTTCGACTGCACCAGCTGCCACAGCACCATGAATACCCACCAGGGCAATAGCTGCCTTGAGTGCCATGATCCCCACGGCACCACCAATATCTATATGGTCAAGTCGGTCACGCCGAGCTACAGCGGTACGGTCACCTTCACCGCAACCACTGGTGCCAATTCCTACGATGAGACCGATAGCGTTAACGCCGACGACATCTGCGCCACTTGCCACTCTTCGGCCAACGGCACCACGCACAATAATAAAGAAAATACCGGTATCCACGCTGGTGGTGCCAAGACTGGTCAAGATTGCTTCACCTGTCACCTGCCACACAGCGATGCTGCAGCCTTCGGCGTCGGTGCCGGCACCAGCTGCGACGGCTGCCACGGCTTCCCACCAGTATCCGATGTCCATGCACAGCACAGCATCACCAGCGGTAACACGATCGCAACCTCTGATCGCAGTGATTGTGCGGTCTGCCATACCGGTGCTGAAAG
>JAACTI010000486.1 GCA_009993495.1 Deltaproteobacteria bacterium
TGCTGGGCATCATCGCTTTACTCGATATCATCGAGCAAGACATTGGAAAATAGGGTACATCCTAAAAATCCCAGGGCGCGTAAGATACGACCGTATTTTCCAGGTTACTAGCGTTGAGCCTGCTCTCTGGCGGCGGATGGACTGATCCAGGCCATCCGCCGCTGGCGGTTGTCGACGGTTCGTCTCTCGCTCACCGTGTCGAGACATGCCCAGTGGGCAACTTGAACGAAAAAAACAACATTCTGGATTGCTCCGTGCTTCGCGAAGAGCAAAAAGGTTGGTTGTGGTCATGACAGGTTGTCCCTTTCGACATTCATGTGTAATGTCGAAAGGGCGGATGCTTGTTATTTCCCATGCGTCGTACAGACGTTTATGGATACGATATAATGAACCCATCTGCCCATACAAAAGTTTGGAGGCCTCCCATGCCTGCTGAAGTAAATACACAGATTGAAAATACCTTTTTGGCGCTTCCCCCGCTCGAGCGCGAAGCTATTATTACACACGGCGCGGCCATCCGACTCTCCAGTTTGAAACAGCGCCTGTTCCTGGCGCAGAGTAAGGCGCGTAGTTTTGAAGAAAAATATCATACTACATTGGGCGCTTTGAATGACAGCGGACTTCCCGACCAGGCGGGATACGAGATGCACGAAGACTACGTGATATGGATGCACTGGACGGAGGTTGCCGCGCAATGCGGGAAGGACCTGGCCGCATTGGAAAAAATCACCAGCCGCGGAGTGCTCGGCGCTGAGACAAGCCATGTTGGCGGTTGACAGACTACTACAGATCGAAACGCTGTTTGCCGCCCACGCCGCCCGCATGGTTGTGATCGAGCTGGATGAAGAACTGCTGCGCCTGGTTTTATACTTCGAAGATGGCTCCAACCTGCGGGTTACAGAGCAATGGAACGAAGATGCTCTTGAACGCTACAGTTATTATTGGCTTACAGCGGAGAATGAACTCAAAATCGGTTGGGATAACGCCCCGCATCACACCCATCTGCAAAATTTTCCGCACCATAAGCATGTAGGTGAGCAGGCGGACATGCAGCCATCGTTCGAAACAACATTGGAAGATGTCATGCAGGCCATCATCAAGCCATACTGACCTGCCTGCCCCTTTGACCATTCTCCCTTTCTCATGTCCCATAAAAGCACACCTTCAATGCTGTCTCTCTTGCTGGCTGTTGCAGGCGTGGCCCTGATGGGACTATTCCCGGCGCGCCCCGCATGGCTGATCAACGCCTGGTCGCTGCAATATGCCCACCATGCGC
>JAACTI010000482.1 GCA_009993495.1 Deltaproteobacteria bacterium
AATTTGTCGACAAAGACCAGAGCAGTCCCTGGTCACTCTTGGCGCAGGACTTGCTCAAAGAGTTAAATGTTACAAACTTTTGACAGTCTCATACGAACAGGTTGAATCATGGCGAACAACGGTTTAATCGACAAAACCACCCACCTGCTGCAAAAAAGCTTGGATCTGCGTCAGCAACGCCTGGGCGTCATTGCCAGTAACGTTGCCAACTCTGACACCCCGCGCTATGCAGCCCGTACCCTCGAATTTGAAGCACGGCTCCAGCAGGCGCTGCAACAGCCCCCCATGGCGTCTGTGCCCTTGCAGCCACGGCATTTCCCCATTGGCAATGTCGGTTTTGAACAGATTCAGGGACAGGTCGAACAGCACCCGGACAGAAGCGGTCAGGGCGACGGTAACAGCGTCAGCGTCGAAGATGAAATGATTGCCCTTTCCGAAAATCAGATTTTATATGAAGCCACTGCCCGGCTGACCAAACGTAAGCTGCAATTACTGAAATACGCCGTCAACGACGGGCGTTAAACCACCACCAGGCGCCCCTGTTGTTTCTGTTTATCGGCGCTTGTTGAAAAGGAGACAACATGGATCTTCTCACCAGCATGAAAATCAGTGCTTCTGCCCTGAAAGCTCAGCGAACGCGCCTGGGAACAATTGGCACCAACATCGCCAATATCGAAACCACGCGCACCCCCGAAGGTGGGCCATTTCGCAAACGCGAAGTGGTTTTTGAAAGCCAGAGCAAAGGCTTTGCTGACCATCTGGCCGCCAGCCAGCGCCGGGCGGCCGCAGGAGTTGAAGTCGCACAGATACGTTTAGACAATCGACCACCGAAAATGGTCTACAACCCCGGGCATCCCGACGCCGACGCCCAAGGACAGGTCGCCATGCCTAATGTCGAATTGATGGAAGAAATCGCCGACATGATGAGTGCCAATCGGGCCTATGAGTCCAATGTTACGGTGATTAAATCGGCCAAGCGCATGGCATTAAAAGCCCTTGAAATCGGTCAGTGAGGTCAGCATGAAGAGTATTGCGGATATTAGTCCAAGAGCGACGCCCTTACAGGGGCTTGGTGGTATCAGCCGCCAATCGGGGGTTAAATCGGCGGGCAGTGACTTTGCCGCCCTGGTTAAGGAATCTATCGCTAGTGTCAACCGCAAACAGGCCGAAGCCGATCAGGCCGCATCAGCGCTGGCGAGCGGCCAGAGCAGCAACATTCATGAAGTGATGATCAAGATGGAAGAGGCCGAAATTTCCCTGCGCATGGTGGTGCAGATGCGGAACAAGGTGGTTGAGGCTTACCAGGAAATTATGCGCATGCAGGTTTGATAGCGCCTGACAACACATTGATTGACGTGAAATGAGGTTTCAATATGGCGGAAGCAACAACGGAAACAAAAAACTTGATGACGGTGATCACGGAATGGTCCCTGGCACGCAAACTGAGTCTGGTCGGGGTGGCCTTGGTCAGCGTCCTGGCGTTTGGCGCGATCATCGTCCAGAGTCGCGTTGCCGATTACAGCTTGCTGTTTGCCAATTTGCCCGCTCGTGATGCCGCCATGGTGGTTGAGGAGTTAAAAACCCGCAAGGTTCCCTATCAACTCGCCGATGGCGGCAAGGATATTCTGATTCCGGCGGATCAAGTTTACGGGATCCGCCTCGAACTGGCTGGTGCCGGGCTCTCAGAAAGTGGGATCGGCTTTGAAATTTTTGACCGCCAGAGTTTTGGTTTGACCGATTTTGCCCAGAAGGTGAATTACCGGCGGGCGCTTCAGGGTGAACTGATGCGCACCATCACCTCCCTCGGCCCGGTGGAAAGCGC
>JAACTI010000483.1 GCA_009993495.1 Deltaproteobacteria bacterium
GTTTGACGCGAGCGTCAGCCGTGGTGAACTGCCAGTTGATTTTGCATTCACGAGAGTTGCGGTCCTGTTCCCATGCAGCAACTTCGGTCGTCAGGAAGTCTTTCGAGTCCATACGACGATCAAGACATTGCCGAGATAGGATACTCAATTCCGTCTCGGCCATGTTGAGCCAACTCCCATGTTTTGGTGTATGGTGAATCTCCAGTCGAGAAGCCAGAGCTCGCGCCATCGCCGGATCAAACGCTTCGTACAAACTGCCGATCCCATGAGTGTTCAGATTGTCCATCACCAGCACAACCACTGCCGCCTCCGGATAAACCGTCAGTAACAGGAACTTGATAAACAGTGCCCAGTCAACTTTGGTGCGTCGGTCGGTAATCTGAACTCTACGTTTGCCGGCGAGCGGTTCCACCGCCATGAACACATTAGCCGTCCCACGCCGTTCATATTCACTGTCCTGTTTGGCAACACTTCCCGGTCGCGCAGGCAAGGGCTCGCGGACTTCCGCAATCAACTGTTTGCTTGCCTCATCCATGCACACCATTGGACGCTGAGCATCATACGGCCTGTGATAAACCTCTAAAACATCTTCCATCGCAGCCACAAAATCTGACGACGGGCCTTCGGGCAAACACCAGCCTTTCTTCAGCCATGGCTTAAGTTCGTTTTTTTTAGCGTCTGACGCACTGTTTCATGCGACACAGAATCCACATGCCCGAGTGCCACCAGTCGATCACCCAGCAAACGAAGTGTCCAGCCACTGCGTCCTTCCGGCGGGGCACCACAGGCGAGTGCCACCAGATGGGCTTCGACTCGACCGTCCAGTTTCCTCTCGTAAATGCGTTTTGATGGAGATGGCTCCAGAGTTTCCTCCAATCCCTCTTCGACGAATTGCTGTCGAACTCGCTCCACCGTCGCCCGCCCACATCCTAACGCATCCACGATCTCTGGATCTGATTTCGCCGAACCTCCCTCAGCCTGATCCGCCAGCAGCAGAATTCTTGCCCGAACAAGCTTACGTGCGTTTGACTTACCGCTTGAAACCATCGCACCCAATTCCACACGCTCCTCATCCGTCAGCGTCACCCAGTATTTCTTCTCCATGATTTCCTCCTTGAGTTATCGGTCTTCCATGAACGATCAACTTAAGGATAACAT
>JAACTI010000484.1 GCA_009993495.1 Deltaproteobacteria bacterium
CGACTACAAGCTACGTATTCTCGAGGAAGCCGATCAATGCCAGGAATTTGGTCAAATAGGTTTTTTACTTCGCCGCGAAGGGTTATATTCCAATCATCTTTATAACTGGCGTAAATGGAGAGATAAAATGGCTCAAAAAAGAGAAGGTTTCGTATCCCCGGACAAGAGTTTGCGAAACGAGAATGCCCGTTTGAAACGTGAGAACCAGCGTTTGCAGTTGAAGTTGAAAAAGGCTCAGGCCTTGCTTGAACTCCAAAAAAAAGCTTCGGAGATACTTTCGATGCCGGATTTGGACGAGCACGGGAGCGACTGATGCCGATAGCAAAAGAGGAATCTTCAAAGCTGGGAGTAGCTGAGACCTGCCGCGTGCTGGGTTTGTCCCGTTCAACTTATTACCGTTGTCGGAAGCCGTTGCCGGTGCGGGCGGCTCTTTCCAGCCATCGCAAGCTCAAGCCGGATGAAGAGTCGCAGGTGCTTTCGTACTTGAACAGGGAACGTTTCAGGGATTGTTCCGTCCCCGAGGTGTACGCAACTTTGCTTGATGAAGGCGTCTATCTCTGTTCGACTCGTACGATGTACCGTATTCTTCAGAGGCATAAGGCTGTCAGAGAACGCCGCCATCAGCGGCGTCATCCCCGGTACAAAAAACCGGAGCTTCTGGCGACCTCTCCAAACCAGGTTTGGTCCTGGGATATTACCAAGTTAAAAGGTCCGGGGAAGTGGTCTCATTATCATCTGTATGTTATTTTGGATATCTACAGTCGCTATGTTGTCGGCTGGATGGTTGCAGATCGGGAGTCGTCCTCTCTGGCGAAACGGCTGATAGGCGAGACCTGCGAGAGGCAGGGCATTTCGAGAGATCAACTGACCCTTCATGCTGATCGCGGGGTGTCGATGCGTTCGAAGCTTGTGGCTCAGTTGCTGGCCGATTTGAGTGTTACGAAAACCCATTCCCGGCCTCATGTGTCTGATGACAATCCTTATTCTGAAGCCCAGTTCAAGACGTTGAAATATCATCCCTGGTTTCCCGGCCAGTTCGGTTCCCTTGAGGATGCACGGTCATTTTTACGACGTTTCTTTGACTGGTACAACAATGAGCATCGTCATTCCGGAGTTGCGATGCTGACGCCGCATGATGTTCATAGTGGCAAGGCTGATGAAGTATTGAAAAAGAGACAGGAGCTGATGAATCGGGCTTACTTGCTTCACCCGGAACGATTTGTAAAGGGGTCGTCAATATTAAAATCTTTAGCGAGGGAGGTTTGGATTAACAAGCCGAAAGTGGCTTAGAAAAGTAATAAATATTTATGAAAAGTGTCTCATTCTTATTGACAA
>JAACTI010000485.1 GCA_009993495.1 Deltaproteobacteria bacterium
GCATTTCCAGCAACCGCCGGAATTTACGATTCCAGGGCAGCGCCAGACGCGTCAAGCCGTGTTCCAATTGCAGCAGGTCAATATTCAAAACCTCACGCTCAACCCAGAGGCCAACATGCAAGCTGAGATAATCCGCCGACAGGTGAATGTTGCGGCTTTCAGCCGCCTGGGCGCGAAAGCGGCGTTTTAAATAATTTTCAATCCGTGGCAAAATTTCAGCGGTGTAAAAACTGCGTGGCAGAATAAGGAGTAAATTCAAGCCGGATCCCGACATATTCGGTGCTACCAGCACCTTAACTCCCGATTGACGGTGCATCTGCACAAAAGAACGCACCAGCTGGGTTAATTCACCATCGCTGAGCAGAAAGAGCTCAACCTTGGGAAACGAATTGAGAATTTCCGTGATCTTTCGATAGTTATGACTGTCCGTTGAAATCTGGAGCTCGTCCAGTACTTTTAGAATACGTTTCGCCAGGGCGGGAAGATTCATGGCCGGCTCGTCAATCGCCGTCTGGTTGAAAAATCCCCAGAAACCATGTTCGATGACACTGCCATCCGGCAAGGGTTCACGCAAACCCAGATAGGTTAAGCGCTCGAAATGGCGAATCGGGTTGGACAAGGTACTCTTAACCAGCACCACCGGGCCGGTTGTGCTGGTACGATCGGTAAAGACATCATCACTGAGAGGGGTGGGGCTTGCTTGCTTTTCCAGCATCGACTTCAGCAGATCCGTTACCCCCAGGGCCGTATCAACAATTTCGCTGATCTGAGCATTTTTCTGCTGCACAAAGTTTTGCGCGGCAACCGGTAAAAAGCGATCATGACACAACCAATCGCACAAATCTTTATAGGCCGAAAAACAGGGTTTATTGACTAATTGCAGGAGTCTGTCCTGCATCAGGGGCCGCGCCCTTGACGTGCGCATGGCGGTTTCGATGATTTTAATAATGTCATCGACCAGGCCACGACGGCTGCTCTCGGCAACGTGTTTCAGTTCAATCCACACAAAAGATTCTCGTGCGGCTCCCCGGTTGGTGGCGGAAACTTCCGTCATCCGCCCATTTTTACGCACTATTTTTAAAACCGGGTGGCAGATCACGCGGAAATTATAGGCCTGCTGATGGAGATATTCCTGGATACTGGTAAAGATATAGTTGGCATCGGGCGCGTTGCAAAGGAGAAAATAATGGCCGGGAGCGCCAAGGGCC
Organism: Deltaproteobacteria bacterium; assembly: GCA_009993495.1. Taxonomy (GTDB): domain Bacteria; phylum Desulfobacterota; class Desulfuromonadia; order Desulfuromonadales; family Geopsychrobacteraceae; genus Geopsychrobacter. The sequence goes on from JAACTI010000485.1 coordinate 1,209, forward strand.
TGCAATTTCACTTTTATATTTTTTTTACGTTGATCAAGAAAATTCGCAACAATTTCAAGATCCTGGAACAGC
>JAACTI010000487.1 GCA_009993495.1 Deltaproteobacteria bacterium
CTTGCCCCCTTTGCCTTACGGGTGAAAAATGTTGCCCTCAGCAACTATCTGGCCCAGATTCAGATTGATCCTCAGGGGAAGCTGAATCTCAATCGCTTTGCTGCGGATTCAGAGGAAAATCTCCCCGCGCCGGAACCCGTCGCCGCAACAACAAATGCCGAAACCCAATCTCCGCCTGCCGATATTCGCATCGACAAGCTGTCGTTGCAGGGGGGGACCTTCAATTTTACGGATCGTCATCTGCCGCAGATCTTTGCCACCACCCTGTATGATCTGGGCGGACGGATCAGCGGGCTCTCGTCTCAGGCCGAGATGCAGGCCGATGTCGACCTGCGCGGGCGGCTGGAAAACCACGCGCCCCTCACCATCAGCGGTAAACTCAACCCCTTAAGTGAAAACCTGTTTGCTGATTTGCAGCTTGTCTTTACCGACATCGATCTGCAACCCATGACGCCCTATTCCGGCACCTATCTCGGTTACACCATCGCGCGCGGCAAGTTGAACCTGAATCTGAACTATCATATTGAACAGCAGCAGGTTCGAGCCGACAACCAGATCATGTTTGACCAGCTGACCCTGGGCGAATCGGTAAACAGCGAAGAGGCCACCAGCTTGCCGGTGGGCCTGGCCATTTCCCTGCTGCGTGACCGCCAGGGAGAAATCCATCTCGATGTGCCAATTTCCGGCAACCTGAATGACCCGAGCTTTAGTGTTGCGGGCACCATTTTTACTCTTCTGAAAAATTTACTGGTCAAGGCCGCGACCTCGCCCTTTTCCTTGCTGGCAAGCCTACTGGGTGGTGATCAAGATTTTTCCAGTGTGAGCTTCCCCCCTGGCCTGGCAGAGCTCGAAGCGCCCGAAGAGCAGAAACTGGTTAAATTGGCGGCCATGCTTGAACAACGCCCGTCCCTCATTTTAGGTATCAGTGCCTTTGTCGACCGCGAGCGCGATCCCGAAGCCTATCGACGTGCGCAGTTGAATCACCTCCTTCAGCAGCAAAAAAGACAGCAACTTGCACAGCAGGAATCGACCGCAGCCGTCAACGAACTTCTGCCAATCAGCCCGGACGAATATGATGGGCTGCTGACGGAAGTTTACCGTCAGGCCGATTTTCCCCGCCCGCGCAACTTTGTCGGCATGCTCAAAGAACTGCCCCCGGCCGAAATGGAAAAGTTGCTGCTGGCCCATATCATCGTCGGCGATGAACAACTGGCGCTGCTCGCCAAACAACGCGCCTTTGCTGTGCGGCAGCTGCTGCTGGAGCAGAAAGAA